>NZ_JAHBDN010000058.1:0-51703 GCF_019956445.1 Pseudomonas sp. BF-R-19 | reverse complement strand
GCTCCCACAAAGGGTTTTACGTCGTACGCAGAATTTGTGCACAACAACATTCAACTGTGGGAGCGGGCTTGCTCGCGAAAGCGCTGGGTCAGTCAATACCTGTGCAAGCTGACACTCCGTCTTCGCGGGCAAGCCCGCTCCCACAGGGTTGTGTGTATGCCTGGCTGAGATCAGGCCTTGGCCGCCATCGCGGTCACTTCCACGCGCATGCCTTCAACCGCCAACGAGGCAACCCCGACGGCAGCGCGCACCGGCCATGGTTTGGCGAAGTAGCGCTTGTAGACTTCGTTGAACGCGGCGCGGTCGGCCATGTCGGTGAGGTAGATGGTCAGGTGCATCACGCGGTCCATGGAACTGCCGGCACGCTCCAGTGCGACTTTCAGCGCTTGCAGAGTGCATTCGCTTTGCAGGGTGATGTCGCCCAGTTCCAGGCTGCCGTCGGCGCGGGTGGGGATCTGGGTGGAGACCAGCACGCCGCCGAAACCAACGACGTCGGAGGAAATCGAATCCGCATCGGGATCGGGGGTAAAGGTCAGGTCGTGGTTTGCCATGAGGACTCTCTTGCTTGAAGTGATGAGGCTGGCGCCTTTTGCGCGGCCAGTTTACAGGGCCATTGGCGGCGCGTCGCTAATCCAGCCCGGGCGGCTGCTCGTGACCGGTGGCCTGGCGGTACTGGCGCGGGGTGAAACCGGTCGATGCCTTGAACTGCCGGGTGAACGCACTGTGGTCGGTATAACCGCATTGCAGGGCGACCTCGGTGATCGGCAGATCCGTGAGGAGCAGTCGATGGGCGTGCTCCAGGCGCACCTTCTGGATCATTTGCCGTGGCGTCAAATGGAACACGCGCTTGCAGTAGCGTTCCAGTTGCGCCACGGAAATACCGGCGATGCGCGTCAACTCGCCCAGGGTAACGCGCTGGTTGAAATGCGCGCGAATGTGCTCGTCCACTGCCGCCAGGCGCTGGTACGCCGGGTGCGTGTCACTGGCCGATTGCAGGTCGACCGAAATACCCGCCAGACCGATGATTTCATTGCGGCGGTTATACAGTGGTCGCTTATGGGTCAGGCACCAGCCCGGTTCGCGGCTGCCGTACAAATGCAACTCCAGCTGGTCCTCCAGCACCAGACCCTGCTCCAGCACACGCCGGTCCTGCTCGGTGTAACCGGGCCCCAATTGTTCGGGAAACACCTCGGCGCTGGTTTTCCCCAGTAGCGGCTTGAGCTGCTTCAAACCACAGCGCTGCACCAGCGTGCGATTGGCCATGACATAGCGCGCCTGCACATCCTTGATGAAGATCGCCGCATTCGGAATGACGTCGAGCATGGGCAGTAAAAGCGCGACACCGGCCAGCAGTTGCTCGATGGATTCGGGGCGGTTCGAGTCGTCGCCCTGGCACAACAGCGCAAACGCATCCTCAGTCATCAACCGGTCTCTCGCAAAAATCAGACATTGCCCATTGTGCTGATTTCGTCATCGACACCCAAGCAAAACATCAATCGCGAGCAAGCCGCCAAGTTCACTCTATGGCCACCGCCCTCCTCGGCAAAACCGACCGGGGCGTCTTGAAGTGCACACCTGCCTATCCAATAACTCACAAGAAGGCGATGCCATGTCAGGCCAAGGCAAGTTCAAAAAACAACTTTCGTTGATAGACCTTACGTTTATCGGACTGGGGGCCATCTTCGGCTCCGGCTGGCTGTTCGCAGCCAGTCACGTCTCAGCCATCGCGGGGCCGGCGGGGATCTTTTCCTGGCTGCTCGGCGGTTTTGCGGTACTGCTGCTGGGCATCGTCTACTGTGAACTCGGCGCGGCGCTGCCCCGAGCCGGCGGTGTGATTCGCTACCCGGTTTACTCCCACGGCCCGCTGCTGGGCTACCTGATGGGCTTCATCACGCTGATCGCGTTTTCCAGCCTGGTGGCCATCGAGGTGGTCGCCGCGCGCCAGTATGCCGCTGCATGGTTTCCCGCATTGACCCAGGCCGGTTCCAGCAATCCAACAGCGCTTGGCTGGCTGGTGCAGTTCGGCCTGCTGTGCCTGTTCTTCATGCTCAACTACTACAGCGTGAAAACCTTCGCCAAGGCCAACAACCTGATCAGCCTGTTCAAGTTCATCGTGCCGTTGCTGGTGATCGGCGTGCTGTTCACCTTCTTCAAACCGCAGAACTTCCAGTCCCAGGGCTTCATGCCGTTCGGGCTGTCCGGTGTCGAGATGGCGGTGTCCGCCGGCGGCATCATCTTCGCCTACCTGGGGCTGACACCGATCATCTCGGTGGCCAGCGAAGTGAAGAATCCGCAACGCACCATCCCGATTGCACTGATCCTCTCCGTGCTGCTCTCCACTGCCATCTATGTGCTGTTGCAAGTGGCGTTCCTCGGCGGCGTGCCCACCGAAATGCTCGCCAACGGTTGGGCCGGCGTCGCCAAGGAACTGGCCCTGCCCTACCGCGACATCGCCCTGGCATTGGGTGTTGGCTGGCTGGCTTATCTGGTGGTGGCCGACGCGGTGATCTCCCCCAGCGGTTGCGGCAACATCTACATGAACGCCACCCCGCGGGTGATCTACGGCTGGGCGCAAACCGGCACCTTCTTCAAGGTCTTCACCCGTATCGATGAAAAGTCCGGCATCCCGCGTCCGGCGCTGTGGCTGACCTTTGCCCTGTCGGTGTTCTGGACCCTGCCCTTCCCTTCCTGGGAAGCCCTGATCAACGTGGTCTCCGCCGCGCTGGTATTGAGCTACGCCGTGGCCCCGGTGTCGGTGGCTGCCCTGCGCCGCAATGCGCCGGACATGCCGCGCCCGTTCAAGGTCAAGCGCATGGGTGTCCTGGGCCCTGTGTCGTTCATCATCGCCGCGCTGATCGTCTACTGGTCCGGCTGGAGCACCGTGTCCTGGCTGCTCGGCCTGCAGATCCTGATGTTCGTGGTGTACCTGCTGTGCGGACGTTTCGTGCCGACCCAACACCTGAGCCTGGCCCAGCAAGTGCGCTCTTCGGCATGGCTGATCGGCTTCTATGCCGTGACCATCGTGCTGTCCTGGCTCGGCAGCTTCGGCGGCATGGGCGTACTCACCCATCCTTTCGACACCGTGGTCGTGGCGGCCTGCGCGATGGGCATCTACTACTGGGGCGCGGCCACCGGCGTGCCGGCACATCTGGTTCGCCTGGAAGAAGAGGACGGAGAAAGCGAAGCCGATCCTGTTCACAGCGGCACGACCACAGGCCAGCGTCCGATCGGTGTGTCCGCCCAGACCTCTCGCTGAAATTCAGGCCGGCAAAGCCTGCGTGTTCCTCTAATGGAAAGGTTTATGAAAAAAGTACATGTCATTGATTCCCACACCGGCGGCGAACCGACTCGCCTGGTGATGTCGGGCCTGCCCCAGTTGTCCGGCCGGACCATGGCCGAGAAGCGCGATGTCCTGCGCGAGCAGCATGACCAATGGCGTCGCGCCTGCCTGCTGGAGCCCCGTGGCAACGATGTGCTGGTGGGTGCGCTGTACTGCGAGCCGGTGTCGCCGGATGCCACCTGCGGCGTGATTTTCTTCAACAACGCCGGCTACCTCGGTATGTGCGGTCACGGCACCATCGGCCTGGTCAACTCGCTGCATTACCTGGGGCACATCCAGCCCGGCGAGCACAAGATCGATACGCCGGTCGGCCCGGTCAGCGCCACATTGCATGAGGACGGCAACGTCACCCTGCGCAACGTGCCCGCCTACCGCTACCGCCAACAGGTGCCGGTCGAAGTGCCGGGGCATGGCCGCGTGTACGGCGACATCGCCTGGGGCGGCAACTGGTTTTTCCTGGTGTCCGATCACGGTCAGGCGTTGCACATGGACAACGTCGAGTTCCTCACCGAGTACACCTGGGCAATGCTCAAGGCCCTCGAGGCTCAGGGCATCCACGGTGAAGACGGCGCACTGATCGACCACATCGAACTGTTTGCCGACGACGATCACGCCGACAGCCGCAACTTCGTCATGTGCCCCGGCAAGGCCTACGACCGCTCGCCCTGCGGGACTGGCACCAGCGCAAAACTGGCATGCCTGGCAGCCGATGGAAAACTGGCCGCCGGTGAACGCTGGGTCCAGGCCAGCATCACCGCCAGCCAATTCGTCGGCAGCTATGAATGGGCAGGCGAACGCATCATCCCTTTCATCACCGGCCGCGCCTGCATGACCGCCGACAGCACCTTGCTGATCGACGAACAGGACCCCTTTGCGTGGGGCATTTGAGCCCCGCGCCTTTTCCCTAACCCGAGCTGAATGAACGCTTCCAGGAGTGACAACACAATGAGCGACAACATCTTCACTGGCTGCATCCCTGCACTGATGACCCCATGCACCGCCGAGCGCAAGCCGGACTTCGACGCACTGGTGGCCAAGGGTCGCGAGCTGATCGACATCGGCATGAGCGCGGTGGTGTATTGCGGCTCCATGGGTGACTGGCCGCTGCTGACCGAAGCCGAGCGTCAGGAAGGCGTGGCGCGCCTGGTGGCCGCCGGCGTTCCGACCATCGTCGGCACCGGTGCCGTCAACAGCCGCGAAGCGGTGTCCCATGCGGCACACGCGGCCAAAGTCGGCGCCCATGGCTTGATGGTGATTCCTCGCGTGCTGTCTCGCGGCGCTTCGGCCACCGCGCAAAAAGCCCACTTCGCCGCGATCCTCCAGGCCGCCCCAGGCCTGCCGGCGGTGATCTACAACAGCCCTTACTACGGCTTCGCTACCCGCGCCGACCTGTTCTTCGAACTGCGCCGCGAGTACCCGAACCTGATCGGCTTCAAGGAGTTCGGCGGTGCCGCCGACCTGCGCTACGCCGCTGAGCACATCACCTCCAAGGACGATGACGTGACCCTGATGGTCGGTGTCGACACCCAGGTGGTTCATGGCTTCGTCAACTGCAACGCCACCGGCGCCATCACCGGCATCGGCAACGCACTGCCGCGCGAAGTGTTGCGCCTGGTGGCCTTGAGCAAACAAGCAGCCAAGGGCGATGCCAAGGCGCGTCATCAGGCGCGGGAGCTGGAATCGGCACTGGCGGTGCTGTCGTCCTTCGATGAGGGCTGCGATCTGGTGCTCTATTACAAGCACCTGATGGTGCTCAATGGCGACAAGGAATACACCCTGCACTTCAACGAGACCGATGCGCTCAGCGATGCCCAGCGTCGTTATGCCGAGAACCAGTACGCGCTGTTCCGCCAGTGGTACGAGCAGTGGTCGGCCGAGCAGAACTTCGCCTGACATCCAGCCTGTACAGCGGCGTGCCAATGCGCGCCGCCTTTATTTTCGCCCACGGCGGTACGGCGTTTTTTTCACAAGCGCCGCCCCTCTTTTTTTCAGGAAAGACCATGACTCTGACAGGCAACATGTTGATCGGCCAGCAGGCCATCGCCGGTAACCGCGAAGCGATCCGCGGCATCGACCCCACTACTGATCTACCCCTTGAACCGGCCTATCACGGTGGCAGCGGCGAACACGTCGAACAGGCCTGCGCCCTGGCCTGGAGGGCCCTCGACAGCTACCGCGCGACATCCCTGGAGGCCCGCGCCGAATTCCTCGAAACCATCGCCAGCGAAATCGAAGCCCTCGGCGATGAATTGATCGACCGCGCCGTGGCCGAGACTGGCCTGCCGCGCCCGCGTATCCAGGGTGAACGGGGTCGCACTTGCCAGCAGCTGCGCACCTTTGCTCGCACCGTACGTGCAGGCGAATGGCTGGATGTACGGGTCGACTCCGCGCAACCGGAACGCCAGCCCCTGCCCCGCCCGGACCTGCGTCAGCGTCAGGTGCCGCTCGGCCCGGTGGCGGTGTTCGGTGCCAGCAACTTTCCCCTGGCCTTCTCCGTCGCCGGCGGCGACACCGCGTCGGCACTGGCCGCCGGTTGCCCGGTGATCGTCAAGGCCCATGGCGCGCACCCCGGCACCAGTGAACTGGTGGGCCGAGCCGTGGCCCGTGCGGTCAAACTTTGCGGGCTGCACGAAGGCGTGTTTTCGCTGTTGTACGGCTCCGGCCGCGAAGTGGGCATTGCCCTGGTCACCGATCCGCGTATCAAGGCCGTGGGTTTCACCGGCTCGCGCAGCGGCGGCATCGCCTTGTGCAACGCGGCCCAGGCGCGTCCCGAGCCGATCCCGGTGTATGCGGAAATGAGCTCGATCAATCCGGTCTTGCTGTTCCCGGCAGCCCTGCAATCGCGAGCCGAAGACCTGGCGCAAGGCTTCGTCGCTTCCCTCACCCAGGGCGCCGGCCAGTTCTGCACCAACCCGGGTCTGGTGATTGCCCGCCAAGGCCCAGCCCTTGAGCACTTCATCCAGACGGCTGCGCAACTGCTACAGCGCAGCCCGGCGCAGACCATGCTCACCCCCGGCATTTTCAAGGCCTACGAGGCCGGCGTCGGCGCGCTGGCCGAGCATGCCCACGCTGATACAGTGGCCGTCGGCCTGAAGGGCGAAACGCCGAACCAGTGCCAGGCTCACCTGTTCGTCACAAAGGCCAGTGAGTTTCTTGCCGACCCGGCGTTGCAGGCGGAAATGTTCGGTGCCGCGTCACTGATCGTGCAATGTGCCAACGACGAGCAAATCCGCCAGGTCATCGAACACCTCGAAGGCCAGTTGACCGCCACCCTGCACCTGGACGATGCCGACGTGGAGAGCGCCAAAACCTTGCTGCCGATACTGGAGCGCAAGGCCGGGCGCCTGTTGGTCAATGGCTGGCCGACCGGGGTCGAGGTGTGCGATGCCATGGTCCATGGCGGCCCGTTCCCGGCGACGTCCGATGCGCGCACCACTTCGGTCGGCACCGCGGCGATCCTGCGGTTCCTGCGCCCGGTCTGCTATCAGGACTTCCCGGACGCCTTGTTGCCGGCCGCCCTCAAGCACGGCAACCCGTTGCAGTTGCGTCGCCTGCTCGACGGCCAGAGAGAAGCCTAGGCCATGTCCAACGACTCCCTTTTCAACAGCCCACACGCCGAGGCAGACGTTGCGGTGATCGGCGCCGGGATCATCGGCGTCGCCTGCGCCCTGCGCCTGGCGCGCCAAGGCCGGCGGGTCCTGGTCATCGATCAACAGGAGCCCGGCCGTGGCGCCTCCTTCGGCAATGCCGGGCACCTGGCCACCGAGCAGGTGTTTCCCATCGCCGACCTGTCGATCCTCAAACGCCTGCCCGCCATGCTCATGGACCCGATGGGCCCGTTGCGCCTGGACTGGAAATACATGCCCCGGGCCCTGCCCTGGTTCATGCGCCTGTTGCTCAACCTGCGCCCGGCGCCGTTCCAGCGCACCGTGGCCGGCATCCGCGCCCTCAATGAAAGCAGCCTGGGCGCCTGGCAGCGCTTGCTGGAGACCATCGAGCGCCCAGGGCTGCTCAAGGAAGACGGCTCGTTGCTGGTGTTCGAGCGCCCCGACTCGCAACAGGCCATCGAAGCGCTACAGGCACGCATGCGCCAGCAGCAAGTGCCGGTGGATTTCTGGCAGGCCAAGGCGGTACGCGACGCGGCGCCGCAACTCAGCGAGCAGATCCAGGGCGGGTTGTTCTTCCCGCGCACCGGGCATTTCCTCGATCCCTTCCAGGTGGTCGGCGAACTGGTCCACGCGGCCAAAAGCAGCGGCGTACAGTTCCTCAAGCAGCGGGTCGAGGGCGGGCAATTGAATGAACACGGCGTGTCGTTGATCACCGATCAAGGCCACGTCAGCAGTCGACAAGTACTGATTGCCTGCGGCGCCCATTCCGCCAGGCTCACCGCCGCGCTAACCGGCAAAAAAGTGCCACTGGACACCGAGCGCGGCTATCACCTGATGCTGCCCCACGAGCACGAACGCTTGCCGTTTGCCGTCACCTCACTGGAGCGCAAGTTCATCATGACGCCGATGGCTGACGGGCTGCGCCTGGCCGGCACCGTCGAATTCGCCGGTCTCGAATGCCCACCGACCATGGAGCGCGCCTGGCAGTTGCACCGCTTGAGCAAAGGCCTGTTCAAACGCGACCTGAGTGCCGAAGCCGCCACGCCGTGGATGGGTTTCCGCCCGTCCTTGCCCGACTCCCTGCCGATCATCGACCGGGTGTGCGACGGCAAGGTCCTGCTCGCCTTCGGCCATCAGCATCTGGGATTGACCCAGGCGGCGGTCACGGCGGAAATGATTGCGCAGATGGCCTCGCCCCTGACCGACGCCCAGCCTCACGGTCTGCCCGCGACTGCGCCGTACCGGCTGGATCGTTTCTGAGGCTCCGGTCGAGCCGCGCCCTCGTCATTGCAAGGGCGAGAACTTCGCGGGCAGGTAGATCGTCGAGCACATGTCGCGCAGTTGCGGGCCGGAGTTTTCCGGCGGCCAGACGCCGTCGGCGACCGCCTGGGTGCGCACTTGCAGGCGCTGCTCCAGGGTGGTCCAGGGCCAGATATGCAGATAGCGCGGCAGCGCGCCGTCGGTGGCGTAGAACGCCGCGTACACCGGCGAATACTGTTCGGCGGTTCGCGCTTCGATGGCGTTGCTCCAGCCGTCGAGGGTGGGCTGCAACCCACTGCTGACCAGGTCGTAGACGCGCAGTTCGTAGAATGGACCGTGCGGCCCCGCGCTCAAGGGTTCGAGGAAGGGAAACAGCGTGTAGTTTTCGATGCGCAGATCGGTGATGAACTCGTTGATGCCAAACGCCCCGCCCACCAGCAGGAAACGCTCGCGCTCCGCTTGCCTCAGGTGTTCGTCGGCGTAGCCACGCAGCACGGCGATCTGGTTCAACTGACCGATTTCCGAGGCCCAGCACCCCATCAACACCCCGCCGACTTTCGGGTCGTCCAGCGCCGCCTCGATCTGCGCCAACGCTTGCGCAACCGTGCGCACCCGCACAGTGAAAGTAATCAGTTCAAATAAACGCATAACAACTCCGCCCACCGGTTTGCCAAAAGCACACAGCCTAGGGCAGCCCCCGCAGGCGGGATATTGAGGCAATCACCATCACTCATGGTGATTGCCGCAGGGCGGTAGGTAGTTTCTTTACAGCGATTGAAAGCGAAACATCAGCCACGTCCTTCCAATCGGCCGTTATCGGCCCAGCCGATTCAAACCTGCGAATTATCGATTTGTGCAGCAGTCCGTGGACCGCGAGCATGGCGTCACTTCCAACAACAAAAACCAAGGACCCGCCATGACCGCCCGATTTCACAATCCAGTGGATACCCGTTTCGGCTGGGGCAGCCTGCAAGAGCTTGCCGCCATCACCGAACACCAGAACGTTGCCGTCGTGACCTTTCCCGAAGCCCGTGGCCTGGGGCTGGTGGATCGCCTTCAAGCGTTGCTGGGCGAACGGTTGGTCTACGTGATCGAAGATGTCCAGCCCAACCCCGATGTCGCGCAACTTCGCGCGACCTATGAACGTTTCTGGCAAGAGGCCGGCGATTGCCATGTCGTGATTGCCGTCGGTGGCGGCAGTGCCATCGACACCGCCAAGGCGCTGATTGTCGGCACCGAGTCAGGCCGCTTCGATGAGCTGCTGGCCTTGCTGGCAAGCGGCAAACCCTTCGTTCCGGGACGCAGTAAACAGCTGATCGCAGCACCGACCACGGCGGGCACCGGCAGTGAGGTCACGCCTTGGGCGACGATCTGGGACGCCGCCAACCACAAGAAGTACTCGCTGCACCTGGACTGTACCTGGCCTCGCGTCGCCATCATCGATCCGCAACTGATGCTCACGGTGCCGGCCAGCGTCACCGTTTCCACCGGGCTGGATGCACTGTCCCACGCACTGGAGTCGATCTGGAACATCAACGCCAACCCGCTTTCCGACACCTTCGCCATCTCTGCCATCGAGGACATCCTCGAATGCCTGCCCTTGCTGCGGCGGGACCTGTCCAGTCAGGAACTGCGTTCACGGATGGCCCTCGCCGCACTCAAGGCCGGCATGGCGTTCTCCAACACCAAGACCGCGCTGGCCCACTCCATTTCCTATGAGATGACCTTGCACTACGGCTTGCCCCACGGCATTGCCTGCTCCTTCACCCTGCCACTGGTGTTGGGCCTTGCCTGGGGCCACGACGAGACGCGCGACAAGACCCTGCAACGGGTTTTCGGGCCGGACCTGGATAAAGCCCAGGCCCGATTGCGCGCCTTCCTGCACAGCCTGGAGGTGAAAACCGAGTTCGCCGACTACGGCGTGACGGCCGAAGAGGCCCAAACCATGATCGATTTCGCCCTGCAGGGCGCACGCGGCAAGAACTTCATCGGCTCACGAGCGGCCTAGGGCTCGCCAGCCCCCAAAGACACTACACTGCCAGCGGCGTAACGAGCCGCGACGATTTCCTGCTGCACCTGAAAAAGAGTGCACCCTGCGATGCAACTCGCAGGGACCGAACAAGAATAAGGAAAAGATCATGAATCGTGCCCAAACCATGCCAGGTCTCGCCGTACACACTGCATCGTTTCGCGTCGCCCAGTGGCGCATGCTGCTGGCAGCCATGTTTTGCTATCTGTTTTTCTATACCGGGCGACAAACGTTCGGTTTCGCCATCCCCGGTATCCAGGCCGAGTTCGGCTTTACCAAAGAGCACCTTGGCTGGGCATCGGCCGCCATGCTCTGGGCCTACGCGATTGGCCAGGCCATCAACGGCAACCTCGCCGACAAATTCGGTGGCCGACGCATCATGACCATGGGCGCCGTGCTGTCCTGCGGCGCCAACTGGGTGACGAGCTTCGCCAGCAACTTTGCCGCGTTGATTTTGCCTTGGGGCATCAATGGCTACTTCCAGGCATTGGGCTGGGCACCGGGCAGTCGGCTGATCTCCAACTGGTGGAGCGCGGGCGAACGCGGCAAGGTCTACGGTTTCTATGTGTTCGCGGCCGGCTGCGCGTCGGTGCTGTCCTACGTGACTTCGATCGTCGTGCTGGAAGTGATGCATCTGGAGTGGCGCTGGATCTTCCGCCTGCCCGTGTTGCTCATGCTGGCGGGCGGCATCATCTTCTACCTGGTGGCCCGCGAGCGTCCGCAAGACCTGGGTTTCGAACCGCCTGCCGACACCGGTGTGGCCAACACCGAGGACAAAAGCCATGAAGTGGCCCAGGGCGAAGTCGAAACTTCCGCGCAGCGTTATAAAGCCGTTCTGAAAAACTTCCGCCTGATCATCGCCGCCGTGTCCCTGGGCTTCCAGAACGCTGCCCGCTACGGTTTGATCGTCTGGGTGCCGGTGCACTTCCTGGGTGCCAACTGGAAGACCGGCGACAGCATGATCGATCCGAAGTGGATCACCGTGGCCCTTCCCGTCGGCATGGCCATCGGCGCACTGAGCAACGGCTGGATCTCGGACAAGCTGTTCGGCTCCAAACGCTACCTGGCGATCATGCTCTACATGTTCCTCGGCGCGGCGACCAGTATGTGGATGTGGACCCTTGCCCCCCACAGCGCAACTGGTCTTGTGGCGTTGTTCCTCTGCGGTTTCTTCGTGTACGGCCCCGCTTCCAGCTTCTGGGCGCTGTGCCCGGACCTGGTGGGCGCCAAGCGCGCCGGCACCGCGACCGGGGTGATGAACTTTTCGTCCTACCTGTTCGCCGGCCTGGCGGAACCGCTGATCGGCAGTATGCTCGACAGTACCGGCAACACCTCGCTGATCTTCATCGTGGTCACCGCTGCCTGTCTCTGCAGCGCGTCGGTGGCGCTGTTCATCAGGCGTTGATGGCCCGGCTGGACAGATTGAATCAATGGCAGCGGCTCAGGAACAGGATCGTCTATGTACCAGTACCACAAGTGGCTACGTTCATTTCATGCGGTGGCGAAGACCGGCAGCTTCACCCTCGCCGCCGAGTATTTGAGCGTCGGCCAGCCCACGGTCAGTGAGCAGGTCAATGCCCTGGAGAAGAAGTTTTCCGTGGAACTGTTCCATCGCCGCGGCCGCTTTATCGAAATGAGTGCCGCCGGGCACCAGCTCTACGCGATCACCCAGGGCCTGTTCGGCCAGGAGGATGAAGCCGTGCAATTGCTGCAAAGTTTCAAGCAACGCAAGACCGGCATGTTGCGCCTGGGCGCGGTGTCGCCGCCGATTGCCATGAACCTGACCTACGAACTGATGCAACGGCATCCGGACATCGAGCTGGAAACCTCGTTCTCCCCGGAAAAAGAGACCCTGGATCGCCTGTTCAACTTCGATATCGATGTGGCGATCCTGGCCCTGTCCGAATTCGACCAGCGCTTTGACACGCAGCTTTACCGGCGCTACCCGATCATTGCCGTGGTGCGTGACGACCATCCCTGGGCCCGGCAGAAAGAAGTACATGTCGAGCAGATCAGCGAGGAGAAATGGGTGCTGCGGGAAAAAAGCTCCCGTACTCGTCAACTGGTGGAGGAAAGCTGCAAGCAACTGGGCGTCGCGCTGAACTGCGTCATGCAGTTGAACAGCCGCGAGGCCATCGTGCATGCCATCGCCAAGGGCATCGGCATCGGTTTCGTCTCGGCCGTCGAGTACGCCGAAACCCCGGGCACCAAACCAATCACCTTCGTCAATCACCCGTTTTCCATCGACTACCACCTGTGCTGCCTGGGCATTCGCCGAAACCGGCCAATGATCGCGGAGCTGTTCGACTCGAGCCCGATCCCGGCCACCTGATTTCGTCTCACCCTTGAGCAATCCATAGGCCTACTTCCTGGCGACAGGAGGGACGGCCTGCCCACAACAAAAAATGGAGAAATACCATGAACTACCAACAACCGAGCCAACTGCAAGCCGTGGTCCTGGACTGGGCCGGCACCGTTGTCGATTTCGGCTCCTTCGCCCCCACGCAGATTTTCGTCGAAGCCTTTGCCGAATTCGGCGTCGCCGTTTCGCTGGAAGAAGCGCGGGGCCCGATGGGCATGGGCAAGTGGGATCACATCCGCACCCTGTGCAATCAACCGCAGATCGCCGAACGCTACCGTGCGGTGTTTGACCGCCTGCCGACCGATGACGATGTCACCGCACTGTACGAACGGTTCATGCCGCTGCAGATCGAGAAAATCGCCCTGCACTCGGCCCTGATTCCCGGCGCGCTGAACACCATCGATGCCTTGCGCGACAAGGGCCTGAAAATCGGCTCCTGCTCCGGTTACCCGGCCGTGGTCATGGAAAAAGTGGTCGAACTGGCGCGGCACAATGGCTACGTGGCGGACCATGTGGTGGCCACCGACGAGGTGCCGAACGGCCGCCCCTACCCGGCCCAGGCTTTGGCCAACGTGATTGCCCTGGGGATCAGCGACGTCGCCGCCTGCGTCAAGGTCGACGACACCTGGCCCGGCATTCTCGAAGGCCGTGCCGCCGGGATGTGGACGGTAGCGCTGACCTGTTCGGGCAATGCCCTGGGCTTGACCTACGAGCAATACAAGGCCCTGCCCTCCGACAGGCTGGACAGCGAGCGGGCGCGCATCGTCAAGATGTTCGAAGGCTCGCGCCCGCACTACCTGATCGACACCATCGTCGATCTGCCGGCGGTCATCGAGGACATCAATGCCCGGTTGGCGCGCGGTGAAACGCCGCAAGGTTCCTGATTGATTCAGGCGTCAAGCGGCCGTCCCACGGGCGGCCGCCTCACTTGAAAAAATCACTCGGCGTCTTGCCGAACTGCTTCTTGAACATGGTCGTGAACGCGCTGGGGCTGTCGTATCCCAGCCCCCCGGCGATGTCGATGATCTTCTCCCCGACGGCTATGCGTTCCAGCGCCAGCAGCAGTCGCGCTTGCTGGCGCCATTGGCCAAAGGTCATGCCGGTTTCCTTGCGGAACCTGCGCTGGATGGTTTTGGCGTCGAGGCTCAAGCGGGCGCTCCAGTCCGACAGCGTCGAGCCATCCCCGGGATCACGCTGCAACGCGCTACAGATCAGGTTGATACGCTGATCGGCGGGCTGCGGCAGGTTCAGGGGCAAGGTCGGCAGGATCGTCAGTTCATCCAGGATCAGCCGCAGCACCCGGGCTTCCCGCGAGTCCGGCTCACAGGCAAAGTCGAAATCGACCGAGACCTTGATCAGCTCGCTCAGCAACGCGGAAACACTCACCGCCCGGGTTTCGCCGGGCAGATCCAGGCTCGGGTCAGGGCGCACGAAAACGCTGCGCATCTTGATCGCCCCCACACAACGAATCGAGTGCACTTCTCCACTGGGCATCCAGATGCCACGGCTCGGCGGCACCGTCCATTGGCTGGTGGCGGTGTGCACCACCATCACGCCTTCGATGGCATAGATCAGTTGATGCTTTTCATGGGAGTGCGGCGCGATGATCCAGTTTTCCGGGTAGTCGGTCGCACTGCTGCGAACGCTCCAGCCGCCCTGGTCGATCTCCGCAAGAAATGCCTGCAATGGTTTGATCATGACGCCCTTTTTGCGATGGTCCATGCCCGAGTTGCGTGAGACGGGCGCCCTTGAGGCCCCTAGGATAACGCCGAACCCTGAAATTGGCTGCGCCTTGCGTTCGCAGTTCGCGTTATTTATCCGGAAGATCGCCCATGTCGACCACCACCCTCAGTTCACCCTCACCCACCGCTTCGGTGGCCAGCCAGGCCAGCCCCCTGGTCATGCGCGTCATCGGCGCCTGCGCGCTGGCGCACCTGATCAACGACCTGATCCAGGCCGTGCTGCCGTCGATCTACCCGATGCTCAAGGCCAGCTATGGCCTGAGCTTCACCCAGGTCGGCCTGATCACACTGACCTTCCAGCTCACCGCTTCACTGCTGCAACCGTGGATCGGTTTCTACACCGACCGGCATCCCAAGCCGTGGCTGTTGCCGGCGGGCATGGTCTGCACCCTGATCGGTATTCTGATGCTGTCGATGGTCGGCAGCTTCCCGGCGATTCTCGTGGCCTCGGCGCTGGTGGGGGTTGGCTCGTCGACCTTTCACCCTGAGACCTCGCGGGTGGCGCGGCTGGCCTCGGGTGGGCGCTACGGCCTGGCACAGTCGACCTTTCAGGTCGGTGGCAACGCCGGTAGCGCCTTCGGCCCCTTGCTGGCCGCCGCGATCATCATTCCCTACGGCCAGGGCAACGTCGCCTGGTTCGGCCTGTTCGCGGTGTTCGCCATCCTCGTGCAATACGGCCTGAGCCGCTGGTACCGCAATCACCTGAACCTGTTCAAGCTCAAGCAAGGCAGCAAGGCCACCCACGGCCTGTCCAAGCGGCGGGTGACCTTCGCCCTGGTGGTGCTGGCGTTGTTGGTGTTCTCCAAATACTTCTACATGGCCAGCTTCACCAGCTACTTCACCTTCTACCTGATCGAGAAATTCGACCTGTCGGTGGCCAGTTCGCAGCTGTACCTGTTCCTGTTTCTTGGCGCCGTCGCTGCGGGCACCTTTTTTGGTGGCCCGATCGGCGACCGGATCGGCCGCAAGCAGGTGATCTGGTTCTCGATCCTCGGCGCCGCACCCTTCACCCTCGCCCTGCCCTACGTCGACCTGTTCTGGACAGGCGTGCTGAGCATGATCATCGGCTTCATCCTCGCCTCGGCGTTCTCGGCCATCGTGGTCTTCGCCCAGGAACTGGTGCCCGGCAACGTCGGCATGATCGCCGGGGTGTTCTTCGGCCTGATGTTCGGTTTTGGCGGGATCGGTGCCGCGCTGCTGGGGCACCTGGCGGATATTCATGGCATCGAATATGTCTACACCTTGTGTTCGTTCCTGCCGTTGCTGGGAATTCTGACCATACTGTTGCCGTCTACTGGACAACGCTCGTCGGGAGCGTGAATAGGCATCAGGAGGAAACCCCCATGAAAATCGTAGTCACCAGCGTGCTCGTCGATGATCAGGCCAAGGCGCTTGCCTTCTACCGGGATGTGCTCGGTTTTGAACTCAAGCACGATATCCCCATGGGCGAACATCGCTGGCTGACGCTGACCTCTCCCGGCGATCCCGAAGGTGTCGAACTGCTGCTGGAGCCCAATGCCCACGGCGCGGCAAAGACGTTCCAGAGCGCGATCAAGCAGGACGGCATTCCCTGCACCTTTTTCGGCGTCGAAGACGTGCAAGCCGAATATGCCCGGCTCAGCGCCGCCGGCGTTCAATTCACCCGCCCGCCGACGGTGATGGGACCGGTCACCCTCGCGGTACTGGACGACACCTGCGGCAATCTCATCCAGATCGTTCAGCAAAACTCAACCGCCTGATCATTTCTGCTACCAACCCTGTAGCACTCGGTAACACCCGGCCCCAATGCAGTGCGTCTTTTAAACGCCTTGCCGTGCGCCACCCCGCTCCACACGGGGCCACCCGCCATGGCGTACTTTGTGCATCCAATGGCCATCCTCTTCTACCTGTAGCCGCCATGCGCCCCAAGGAACTGAAACTCTGGACCACCGGTGTCGCCCACCTGCTCGACCTGCCTGCCGGGCATGCGCGGCTGTCGGGGTTGAGCCATTGGCTTCGGCAAATCTGCCCGGTCGATCATTTCGTGTTGTTCGTCTACGAGGGCAATCACCGGCCACTGGCGTTGTTCGATACGTTCTCGGCGGACAAGCGGGCGGTGTATGTCGACGACTATCAGTGCGGGCCGTACCTGCTCGATCCGTTCTACCTGGCCTGTACACGCGGGCAGGCGCCGGGGCTGTGGCGTCTGCGCCAGTTCGCCCCCGACCACTTCTACCTCGGCGAGTACTTCCTGACCTATTACCAGCAAACCGGACTGGCCGAGGAAGTGGCGTTTTTCGTCGACCTCGGCGGTGGTGCCACGGCGGTGTTGTCGTTGATGCGCTCCAGCGCCAGCTGTGCATTCAGCCGGGACGAAATGCAACTGGTCGAGTGCGCGCAAGCGGTGGTCGAGCAGGTCATCAATGAGGCCTGGCGTTTGCGTCAGGCTCAAGAGCCGCGACCGGCGCAGGACCTGGACTTCAAGATCCGCGAAGCCTTCGACCAGTTCGGCGCGCACATCCTCACCGGCCGCGAGCAGGAAATCGTTCAATTGTTATTGCGTGGTCACTCCAGTGCTTCGGTGGCTGAGCAACTGAACATCAGCCCCGGCACGGTGAAGATTCACCGCAAGAACATCTACGCCAAGCTGGGCATTGGCAGCCAGTCGGAGTTGTTGGGGTTGTTTATTCGGGAGTTGACGGAGGATCCGTTGCAGGCTCCGGGCCTCAGGCTGCAAGCCTGACACCTATCGGTTAACAGAAAACCCTTGTGGGAGCGGGCTTGCTCGCGAAAGCGGTTTTTCGGCCAACATATAAGTTGCCTGACACACCGCCTTCGCGAGCAAGCCCGCTCCCACAGGTCTGTCGGTGATCCGGAGATTGTGGTCAGCGCGAATCAAGCTGATCCTGCGCCCCTGGGCTCAAGCTGCAAGCCTGATACCTGTCAGTAAGCAGAAAACCCTGTGGGAGCGGGCTTGCCCGCGATAGCGGCAGCACATTCAACATTGATGTGTCTGACATACCGCCATCGCGGGCAAGCCCGCTCCCACAGCTCTACTGGTGATCTGAAGATTGTGGTCAGGGCGGATCAAGCTGATCCAACGCCCTGTTCACCGCCAACTCCCCCAGCATGATCACCTGCGCAATACCCAACAGCGCATTGCGGCTTGTCCCTTCCAGATGTTCCACCAGATCGTTGGCCATGACATTGGCCGACGCCAGCGATTCACACGCGTGCACCAGCAAGGTTTCGGCACTGAGTTCGGGATTGACCATGAACATCGTGCTGGGTGCACGCGGGGTGGCCATGATGGCGGGGCCGGGGTTGAGATCGTGTTTGGCGGCTTCATGGACCTTGTTTGAATCGAGGCTTTCGTACGGGGATGCCGGATCGGTGGTGCCCGGCGGGTTGGGTGTGACCTTGAACATGGAATCAACCTCTAGCGCGAATAGTAAGGAGCCATCACCCTCGCTACCAAACGAAAGGTGGCGGCCACACGCGGGTTGGTAGACCGGTCGCACTAGAACCCGGCGCCCGCAAGGGAGCCCCGCGCATGACCACCATATAAAACACAGTCCCAAAAAATGACTGCATCAAGGTGGCGCAATGCGCCTAGAACGAAGACGGGCTACCAAACCCGATCACTGTTTTCCAGCGACCGGCCAACGATAAAACCCAACCCCAAGGCGCACAAGCCGGCGGATTCTGGCGTACCTGTAGGCAACGACGCAAGGTGGTGTAGCCCTCGCGAAGTAACGCCGGGTGTCTTTAAACACGCATCTGCATTTTGTAGGAGCGAGCCTGCTCGCGATGGACGTTAACGAATACGCGTGATGACTGGCTGAACGCAGCGCTCTTGAGCCCATCGCGAGCAAGCTCGCTCCTACAACAATCCCTCCTATCCCCCAAGGGATATATACACCGCAAAACCCCCATTGCTAGTTTGGCCCCGACGCACTGATTCATCACTGCAAGGGAGCCCGCCTCGTGAACAATACACCGCCAAGCGATATCGAATTCTGCAATGTGGTCAAACGCTATGGCGAGGTGCAGGCCGTCAGTGGTCTGGATTTTGCGGTGCGGCGTGGCTCGTTTCATTCCTTTCTCGGTGGTTCGGGCTGTGGCAAGACCACCACCCTGCGCATGATCGCCGGCTTCGAACAGCCCACCAGCGGCGAGGTGCGCCTGGCCGGTAAAAACGTGGCCGGCGTGCCGGCGTTCGAGCGGCCGGTGAACATGGTGTTCCAGCATTACGCGCTGTTCCCGCATTTGACCGTGGCGCAGAACATTGCCTATGGCCTGCGCTATCGCACGCCGCGCCCGGACAAGAAACAGCAACTGCGCATGGCCGATGAAGCGCTGGAGATGGTGCGCCTGAGCGGCTTCGGCCAGCGCAAGCCGAGTGAATTGTCCGGCGGCCAGCAACAGCGTGTCGCCCTCGCCCGCGCCCTGGTCAACAAGCCGACGGTGTTGCTGCTCGACGAGCCGCTGGCCGCACTGGACCGCAAGCTGCGCAAGGAGATGCAATCGGAGCTGCTGCGCCTGCAACGTGAAGTCGGCATCACTTTCGTGCTGGTCACCCACGACCAGGAGGAAGCCCTGTCGATGAGCGACAGCATCAGCGTGATGCACAACGGTTCGATCATCCAGACCGCCACCCCGGAACAACTCTACGAAGCCCCGGCCAGCCGCTACATGGCCGACTTTATCGGCGAGTCCAACCTGTTCGACGGCACCGTGCGCCAGCTCACCGGCAACTCCGTCGTCCTGCGCACCGAGCAAGGGTTGGAGCTGACCAGCCCGCTGACGCCTACCGGCAAAGGTCTGAGCGCCAATGCCGCCGGTTGCATCGCTGTGCGCCCGGAGTTGATCAGCATCGCCAGCGCCAACGCCGAAATGACCCGGCAAGTGAAGCTGCAAGGCTGCGTCGAGGACCGCATTTACCTGGGCAACTCCACCGAATACCGCGTGCGCACCCAGGCCTTCGGCGTGGTCTGCGTGCGGGTGCCGCGCCAGCAGGACCACGGCGCCAGTGCATTCGAACACGGCGCGCCAGTGCGCGTCGGCTGGGATCACGCCAATGGCCTGGCCATGGCGTTGTAAATCATCGATTCGTTTCATCAACCGGATGTGGAGCGTGCTATGGACCAGAAGACTTTTATAAAAACCCTGCGCAGCTGGCAGAACGGCTCGATCAGCCGCCGCGAGTTCCTTGGCCGCACGGGCCTGGGGATCGCCGCCGCGGTGGTCGCCACCAATATGCCCGGCCTGCTGACTTCCACCGCCGAGGCCGCCGAGCAAGGCAAACTCGGTGATCGCCTGGCGCTGGCGACCTGGCCGAACTACCACAGCCAGGAAAACCTCGACGCGTTCGGCAAGACCACCGGCGCCCGGGTGTCGATGAGCGTGTTCGGTTCCAACGAAGAAATGCTCGCCAAATTGCAGGCCGGTGGCAGTGGCTGGGACGTGCTGGTGCCAACCAACTACACCATCAGCACCTACGTCGGCCTGGGGCTGATCGAGCCGCTGGACCTGTCGCGCATTCCCAACTTCGACGCCTCGGCGTTCCAGCAGAAGTTCATGGCCCAGGGCACGGTGGACGGCAAGGTCTACGCGGTGCCGAAAAACTGGGGCACCACCGGCATGCTCTACGACAGCGGCAAACTGAAAAACGGCCCGACCAGTTGGAAGGAATTCTGGGCCGCCGCCCAAGGCCCGGCCAGCGGCCGGACGATGGTTCACGACTACCAGTTGACCGCCATCGGCAACGCCCTGAAAAGCTTCGGCTACAGCTTCAACTCCCTGGACCCGAAAGAATTGGCCGACGCGGAAAAACTGCTGATCGAGGTCAAGCCGCACCTGTTCGCGATCAACTCCGACATCCAGCCGTCGATGCGCAGCGGCGATGCCTGGCTGGCGATGTCGTGGACCGGCGACGCTTCGCAACTGCACCGCGACAACGCGCAAATGCAGTTCGAGCTGGGCAAGGAAGGTGGCGAGCTGTGGAGCGACTTTTTCGCGATTCCGAAAAGCTCGGAGCACAAGGACGCCGCCTACGCCTTCATCAACTACCTGCTCGACCCGCAGCACAACAAGCTGGAAGTGTTGAGCCATGGCTACCCGAGCGGCGACAAGCGTGTCGACGCGCTGCTGCCGGTGGCAATGCTCGACGATCCGATCATGTACCCGGCCGCCGAGGCCCTGAGCCCGCTGGAGTTCGGTGCCGCCGCGACGCTGACCAGCCCGGCGCGTGCCGAACTGATGGCGCGTTTCAAGTCCGCCTGATCGCTTGACCATGGCCAATGAGGAGTCACCCATGAATGCCGCCGCCCATCCGCAAACGGTGCAGCCGGGCCACGCCCTGTCGGTCGAGGTTCGCCAACGGCGCAGCCTCGGCCGACGCATCACCCTGCTGATGCTCTTGCCTTCGACCCTGTGGTTCCTGCTGCTGTTGTTGATGCCGCTGGTGATCATCCTGGTCTTCAGTTTCGGCGAGCGCAGCGCCGTGGGCGGTTACGCCGGTGGCTTCACCCTGGCCAACTACCTGAACCTCGGTTCTCGCGGCGCGGCGTTCAGTAATACGCTGATGCTGGCGCCGTTGGGCACCCTGGTGTGCCTGGTGGCGGCTTATCCATTGGCGTACTTCCTCGCGGTCAAGGTCACGAGGAGCCGCTCGCTGTTGCTGACCCTGGTGATCGTGCCGTTCTGGACCAGTTTCCTGATCCGCACCTATGCCTGGATTTTCATCCTCAGCGGCAAGGGCATTCCGGCGCTGCTGGCCAGCCTGGGACTTGAGGATGTGCGGCTGATCAACACGCCATGGGCGGTGCTGATCGGCATCGTCTACGGCTACCTGCCGCTGATGGTGTTCCCGATCTACGTCAGCCTGGAAAAACTCGACAAGCGCCTGCTCGAAGCCTCGGCGGACCTGGGCGCCAGTGCCTTCGAAAGCTTCCGCCGGATCACCCTGCCGCTGTCTGCGCCGGGGATCATCACCGGGGTGATGCTGGTGTTCATCCTGTTGATGGGCGAGTTCCTGATCCCGGCCATTCTCGGCGGCGGCAAGGTGTTCTTTGTCGGCAACGCGCTGGTCGACCTGTTCCTGCAATCGCGCAACTGGCCGTTCGGCAGTGCGCTGGCCATGACGCTGGTGGCGATGATGCTGCTGATCATCGGCGTGTATCTGAAACTGGTGGCGCGCTACGGCGGCCGCCCTGCCGACGGAGGCCTGTGACATGTGGCTGCGCAGCTATTCAACCTCGCTGTACCTGTTTCTCTACGCGCCGATTGCCTTGATCGTGCTGTTCAGCTTCAACGCCGGGCGCAGTGGCCTGGCGTTCCAGTGCTGCTCGGTGCAATGGTTCGGCACCGCGTTCGGCAACCCGTTCATCATGGAAGCCCTGGGCAACAGCGCGCTGATCGCCTTCAGTTCAGCAGTGATTGCCACGCTGTTCGGCACCCTGGCGGTGTTCGGCTTGCAGCGTTGCGGCAGTAAAGTGCGCATGCTGTTCGATGCGCTGACCTACTGCGCGATCATCGTGCCGGGCATTGTCATCGGCATCTCGACACTGATCGCCTTCATCAGCCTGTTCGACCTGATCAACCCGCTGCTGGCGAGTTGGTTGCCGACAGTGCCGAAGCTGAATATGGGCTTCTTTACGGTGATCGCCGCGCATTCGTTGTTCACCATGGCCCTGGTGATGGTGATCGTGCGCAGTCGCGTCGATTCACTGGACAAGGCCTTGCTGGAAGCCTCGGCGGACCTGTACGCGCCACCGATGGACACCTTCTGGCGGGTGACCCTGCCGCAGATCAGCCCGGCGATCATGGCTGGGTTCCTGCTGGCCTTCACCTTCAGCTTCGACGATTTCATCATCGCGTTCTTCGTCGCGGGCTCGGAAACGACGCTGCCGATCTACATCTTTTCCTCCATCCGCCGCGGCGTGACGCCAGAGATCAACGCGATTTCCACGGTGATCATCTGCGTGTCGCTGGCCCTGCTGTTCACTTCCCGCCATCTGCAAAACCGCCGTACCGGCGTCAAGGAGTCGCACCATGCGTGATCAGCTCTACATCAACGGCGAATGGGTCAGCCCGGACCTGGGCGGTTATCTGGACGTGATCGATCCGGCCACCGAACAGGTCTTCCACCGCGTGGCGGCAGGCACTGAAGAGGATGTCGACCATGCCGTGCGTGCGGCCCGTCGCGCCTTCGACAATGGCTGGGGCCAGACCAGCGGCGCCGAGCGTACACAGTGGCTGGAAGCCTTGGCCGATGAACTGGAAAGTGGCCAGCGGGCGCTGGCGGAACTTGAAGTGCGCGACAACGGCAAGCCCCTGCCCGAAGCGCAGTGGGACATTGGTGATGCCATAGGTTGCTTCCGTTACTACGCCGGTTTGGCCCGCGAACTGGATCAGCAACAGGATCAGCCGCTGGCCCTGCCGGATGAGCGTTTTCGCTGCCGCATCCGCCACGAGCCGATTGGCGTGGCCGGGCAGATCATTCCCTGGAACTACCCGCTGCTGATGGCCGCGTGGAAAGTCGCGCCAGCCTTGGCCGCCGGGGCCACGGTGGTGTTGAAACCGTCCGAGCTGACGCCGCTGACCGCCCTGGAACTGGCCGCCGCCGCCGACCGCATCGGCTTGCCCGCCGGGGTGTTGAACGTGGTCACCGGCCTCGGCGCCGACGCCGGCAGCCCGCTCACCGAACATCCGGGGGTGGACAAACTGGCCTTCACCGGCAGCGTGCCCACCGGGGCGAAAATCATGTCGGCGGCGGCGCGGGACATCAAGAACATCAGCCTGGAACTGGGGGGCAAGTCTGCCTTCATCGTGTTTGATGACGCCGATGTCGAAGCCGCTGTGGAGTGGATTCTGTTCGGGATATTCTGGAACCAGGGTCAGGTGTGCAGCGCCACGTCACGCCTGCTGGTGCAGGAAAGCATCGCCCCACGCCTGATCGAACGTCTGGTCGAAGAAACCCGCAAGATCAGCATTGGCCCGGGCATGCAGCCCGGTGTACTGCTGGGGCCGCTGGTCAGCCAGGGCCAGTACGACAAGGTACTCGGTTTCATCGACCAGGGCTTGGCCAGCGGCGCCCGTTTGCTCACCGGCGGACGGCGACCGGCGCATCTGGCCGAAGGGTATTTCATCGAGCCGGCGATCTTCGATGAGCCGGGGCACAGCAGCATTCTGTGGCGCGAAGAAGTGTTCGGCCCGGTGCTGTGCATCAAGCGTTTCAAGACCGAAGAGCAAGCGCTGCAAATGGCCAACGCCAGCCGCTTTGGCCTGGCCGCCGCCGTGATGAGCGCGGACTTGCAGCGCACCGCCCGGGTCGCCAACCAGCTGCGCGCCGGGATCGTCTGGGTCAACTGCTCGCAACCGACCTTCGTCGAAGCGCCCTGGGGCGGGATGAAACACAGCGGCATTGGCCGGGAACTGGGGCAATGGGGGCTGCACAATTATCTTGAGGTCAAGCAGGTGACCGAGTACGTCAGCGACCAGCCGTGGGGGTGGTATTTGAAGTAAACGGGTCAACTGTGGGAGCGAGCCTGCTCGCGAAAGCGCTGGGTCGGCCAACATCTCTGTTGAATGTGCCGGCCTCTTCGCGGGCAAGCCCGCTCCCACAGGGATTGTGGCCGGCCGCGGGATTGGCGTTCACAGAAGATCAGAATTGTGGGAGCGGGCTTGCTCCGGGCGGCGATCCGACGAAAGCGGTGGGTCGGCCAATATCTCTGTTGAATGTGCCGGCCTCTTCGCGAGCAAGCCCGCTCCCACAGGGGTTGTGGTCGGCCGCGGGATTGGCGTTCACAGAAGATCAGAATTGTGGGAGCGGGCTTGCTCCGGGCGGCGATCCGACGAAAGCGGTGGGTCTGCCAATATCTCGGTTGGATGTGCCGCCCTCTTCGCGGGCAAGCCCGCTCCCACAGGGATTGTGGCCGGCCGCGGGATTGGCGTTCACAGAAGATCAGAATTGTGGGAGCGGGCTTGCTCGCGAAAGCGGTGGGTCGGCCAATATCTCTGTTGAATGTGCCGGCCTCTACGCGGGCAAGCCCGCTCCCACAGGGATTGTGGCCAGCCGCAGAATTGGTGGTCACTGAAGATCAAAATTGTGGGAGCGAGCTTGCTCGCGATAGCGCTGGGTCAGGCAATATCTCTGTTGAATGTGCCGGCCTCTTCGCGAGCAGGCTCGCTCCCACAGGGATTGTGGCCAGCCGCAGGATTGGTGGTCACTGCAGATCAAATCTGTGGGAGCGAGCTTGCTCGCGATAGCGCTGGGTCAGTCAATACCTCTGTTGGATGTGCCGGCCTCTTCGCGAGCAAGCCCGCTCCCACAGGGTTTGTGGCCAGCCGTAAGATTGGCATTCACTGAAGATCAAACTGTGGGAGCAGGCTTGTGACAACGGGTTATCAACGCGTAACTTGAATGACCTGCCCTTCAAGACACGCCGGAGTTGATCCATGCGCATCGCTTTGCTGTCCGACATGCACCTGTCCGTCAACGCGATCCCTTTTCCCGCTGTGGAGGCCGATATCGTCGTGCTCGCCGGGGACATCGCCCGGCCGGCCAAGGCCATCGAGTGGGCCAGAGCCTGCCCGGCTCCTCTGTTGTATGTGGCGGGCAATCACGAGTTTTATGGCAGTGACCTGGTCTCCACCTACGAGCAATTGAACAGCTTGTCGCAAGGTACACAGATCCACGTACTGGAACGTTCGGAGTACGTCCACGACGGCGTGCGCTTTCTCGGCTGTACCTTGTGGTCCGACTATCGCCTTCTCGACAGCCCGGATGATCGGGCGCTGGGCATCGATCTGGCGACCCAGTTGATCCGTGACTTCAGCCACATCAGGATCGCCCCCGACTTTCCGGACCTGTTCACACCGGCCATTTCCCAGCTGGTGTTTCTGCAGACGGTCGCCTGGCTGGAAGACTGCTTCAGCCGCGACAGCAGCACGCCCACGGTGGTGGTCTCGCATTTCGCCCCGACGCGGTCGAGCATCAGCCCGACCTTTGCCGGTTCGCCGATCAACTCAAGCTTTGTCTCGGACCTCGAAGCGCGGATCAAGGACTGGCAGCCGGCACTGTGGCTGCATGGCCATACCCACGGCAGCTTTGATTATCGGGTGGGCAACACCCGGGTGGTCTGCAACCCCCGGGGCTATGCCAAGAATGGCATCAATGAAAATCCTGATTTCGATGATGCCTTCGTGATCGATCTGGATTTCTGAGGTAACTCTCGGGTCAGCAGCACCGCGTATTGCACTTGCCCCGACCAAAACGCGCTTCCTGGCGTTCACGGAAAAACATCTCATAACTCATGACCGGCTCGCCCGGATGGTTGCGGGCCATTTGCGCCACGTAGTTGTCGTACTCGGGAACACCCACTATCAATCGGGCGCTCTGGCTGAACAATCTGGCGACCTGCTGCAGTTTGCGGAACATGGCTGATCTCTCTGTGAGTGTGGGACCTGGCCCCATGAAACCGCGCTGATGTATCGGCAATGTGTCCACATCGGGTGCTTTTGTATGTTCAAGTATCCGGCGGCGCGCCCAATGGAACGCCCATGACCCGCTACACTTTCCTCGCTCCGCCGCTGCACCAAAGCGGCCAAGACCCCTGACTTCTGATCTGGAGGTATCCCATGAGCGACAGCAGCGAACTCACCACCTTTACCGGCTGGGCCGCCACGGCAGCGGGCGCGCCACTGGAACGCTACAGCTACGATCCCGGTCCGTTGGGCAACGATGAGGTGGAAGTCGCCGTGGAATATTGCGGCGTCTGCCACTCCGACCAGTCGCTGATCGACAACGATTGGGGCATCAGTCGCTACCCGTTCATCCCCGGCCATGAGGTGGTCGGCCGTATCGTGCGGATGGGCGACCAGGTGCGCGGCCTGGAAATGGGGCAACGGGTGGGCATCGGCTGGTACAAGGGCAGTTGCATGCATTGCACCTCGTGCATCGAAGGCTCACATAACCTGTGTCGCACCGTGCAACCGACCATCATCGGCAGCAACGGCGGCTTTGCCGACCGCATTCGCTCGCACTGGGCCTGGGCCCTGCCGATCCCGGCCGGGCTCGATCCGGCGATGGCCGGGCCGTTGTTCTGTGCAGGTTCCACCGTGTTCAACCCGCTGCTGGAGTTCGGCATCAAGCCCACTGACCGGGTCGGCGTGGTGGGCATCGGCGGCCTCGGTCACCTGGCGCTGCGCTTCCTCAACGCATGGGGCTGCGAAGTCACGGCGTTCACCTCATCGCTGAGCAAGCAGGACGAAGCCAAGCGCCTGGGCGCACACAAGGTGGTCGCCTCGACCGATACCGATGCGCTCAATGCCATTGCCGGCACCCTGGATTTTCTCCTGGTCACCGCCAACGCCAACCTCGACTGGAGCGCCATGCTCGCCACCCTGCGCGGCAAGGGTCGCCTGCACTTTGTCGGCGTCGTGCCCGATGCCATCCCCATGCACGTGTTCGAGCTGATTCCCCAGCAAAAAACCATGTCCGCCTCACCGGTCGGCTCGCCCGCCAACACCGCGACCATGCTGGAGTTCTGCGCACGCCACCAGATTGTGCCGCAGGTCGAGATGTTTCCCATGAGCCGGATCAACGAGGCCATCGATCATTTGCGCAGTGGCAAGGCGCGCTATCGCGTGGTGCTGGACGCCAGTCAGTGACAGGCGACGAATGAAGAGAAAGGGCCGCTTGTTCAAGCGGCCCTTTTTTTGCCCTCAGGGATTGGCCACTTGTAGCGGCTCTGCCGGCATATGCGGGTCATTCCAGGTGAACCGATAGGCTTTGCCGACCTCTTGCGGCAGGCATTTGCCGTTGTCGGCATCCGCGCCGACGATCGACCAGTTCGCCCGGGCGTTTTCCCCCAGTTCACGGGCCGCTTCGGGTTTGAAGCACTGGTTGAGTACGTCATCAGGCACCAAAGCGTAGGCCTTGGGATGCTCGCGCAGGTACAGCGCGGCCTTTTCGATGGTCGAATTGTCCATGCCGAAATGCACGATCGGTTGCCGGGCGAACAACCAGTGCCCCTCCTCCCAGTTGACCAGCACCAGATCGGCGCCCTGGGTCAGGGTCGCCGCCTGGGTCATGAGCACCTGATCAACGTTGGTGCCATCCTTGAGCGGTTCGATGAAACCACGGGTGAACCACAACGCGAACCAGGTCGCCACCAGTGCCGGGAACACCCGACGCAAACGCGGGTGGCGTTTGAACCAGCGCTTGAGCAGCCACGGGATCAACGGCGCGGCGACCAGCACCAGCCCAGGCAGCGCCGGGTAGATGTACAACTTGCGCTTGCCCGTGCTGATGCAGAAAAACAGCACCACCAGCAGCACCCAACCGAGCAATACCAACACCCGGCCATCGCGTTTTTGCAACTGACGGCGCCAGGCCGGCACCAGCCATGGCAGTACCAGCACCAACGGCAGCCAGTACTGCGGAATCACCTTGGTGAAGAAATACCAGAACGGTTCGCGGTGATGCCACGCGGCGGCATAGCGGCCGGCGGTCTGGCGCAGGAGGATCTCCCGCGCATAGGCAATTTCGTCTGCGCTGCCATTGAAGAGAATGGACAAGGCCAGGGGCAGCAGCCAGATCGCAATCGCCGCGAGCATCACTGCAAACCCGAGCAGCCACTTGCGCGCCTCGCCGGGCATCGTCACCACACCGGGCCAGCCTTTGCGCACCCCATAGGCGTATGGAATCAGCAACAGCGCCGGCAGGAAACCCACGCCTTTGGTGATCACGCCAATGCCCATGGCCGCGCAACCCGCGTAGAACCAGCGCCACGCAGGTCCCAGCAGCAGGTGCCGCGCCAGACCGTACAGGCCCAGGGAGGTGAACAGGATCAGAAAGCTGTCGATCTGCCCGGTGCGCAGGATGCTGTAGGTCTGGTAGGTCGCCAGGTACAGCAGCGCGGCGTTGCGCCCAGTACGCTGGGTCCACAGGCGCCGGCCCAGGTCATAGACCATCGCCGTGACCGTCACCGCCGAAAACAGTCCCGGGATATAAAGGGCGATGTTGGGTTTGCCGGTCAGCCAGGTGAAAAACGCCACCGTCCACATGAAAATCGGCGGCTTGTCGCCGTAGATCTCGGCGGCCCGATGCGGGATCAGCCAGGAACCGTTCTGCAGCATCTCCAGTGCGACACCGAGGAAACGCTCTTCGTCCACATTCTGCGCCTGACGCAGGCCCATTCCCGCGCCGATCAGCAACAGGGCGAGCAGCATCAGGCCCAGGCACTCGACCCTGGGCGACAACGATCTACGCATTGCTTATTCCTTTACGCTTCTGCTTTTGGCAATCAATTGCAGGTTGCGAAAATAGACGAGGGAGCCAAACGCCTGGCCGACGATGAACACCGGGTCCTGGCGGTAAATGGCGTAGGCGAGCAACAAGATGCTGCCGACGATGCTCAGGTACCAGAAGTTGGTCGGGATCACGCTGCGTTTCTTGTACTCGCTGTACAACCACTGCAAGACAAACCGCCCGGTAAAGGCCGCCTGCCCGGCAAAGCCGACCAGCAACCACAGGGTTTCACGGGTCAGAATCATCCTTCGAGCTCCTGGGCCTGGGTATTCAGGCGCGTGCGTTTGATCAGCCACCAGACACCGATCAGGTCAAGAATGCCGACGAGCGCGCGGTCGAGGTTGCCGTATTTCGACACCCCGGCCGTGCGCGGCCGGTGGTTGACCGGGTGCACGATCATGCGCCCGTTATGACGTTGGATCAGCGCCGGAATGTAGCGATGCATGTGGTCGAAGTACGGCAGGCGCAGGAACGCCGCGCGCTCGATCAGCTTCAGGCCGCAACCGGTGTCCGGGGTGGCGTCCTTGAGCAGGCGGCGGCGCAGGTTGTTGGCGAACCGCGAGGCGTAGCGTTTGCTCGCGGTGTCACGGCGATTGACCCGATGCCCGGCCACCAGTTGCACATCGACCTTGCCCGGTTCGCCGCGCACCAGCGCGAGCATGCCGGGAATGTCCGCCGGATCGTTCTGACCGTCGCCATCGAGGGTCGCCAGCCACTGCCCGCGAGCCTCACGGGCCGCGTGGTACAGCGAGGTGCTCTGCCCCAGCGACCGCTCGTGATGCAGGATGCGCAAGGTGTGCAAGCCGTTTTGGCGAATCTGCCGCAGCTCATGCAGGGTCCCATCGGTGCTGCCGTCGTCGACCACGATGATTTCGTAAGCCTCATCGGCCAGCGCCACGCGGATTTCCTCAAGCAATGGCTTGAGGTTGTTTGATTCGTTCTTGGCGGGAATCAGTACGGATACAAAAATGTCTTGGCTCATGGGGTCTCTCTCGCCCTGTTTGATTTTTCGAGATCAGCGGCGAACGCTTCAAATCCGGTAGAACTGCCGATACCACTTCACAAATGCTCTTACGCCGGTTTCCAGCGTCACCTGCGGGCTGAAACCCACCCACTCGGCCAGTGCCGAGACATCGGCCCAGGTCTTGACCACGTCACCGGCCTGCATCGGCAGGTAGTTGCGCCGGGCCTGCAGGTCCAGGGCTGACTCCAGGCACTCGACGAAATCCAGCAACGCCACCGGCATGCCGCGACCGATGTTGAAGAGCCGGTTGACCCCGGCGACAGAGCCCTCCACCACCGGAGGCCTTGGGCGCAGTCGGGCGATCCCTTCGACAATGTCGTCGACATAGGTGAAGTCGCGGGACATCTGCCCTTGGTTGTAAATGTCGATGGGCAGGCCTTTGAGGATGGCGTCGGTGAACTTGAACAGCGCCATGTCCGGGCGACCCCAGGGGCCATAGACGGTAAAAAAGCGCAGGCCACTGGCTTTCAGGCCATACAAATGGCAGTAACTTTCAGCCAGCAGTTCATTCGCGCGCTTGCTGGCGGCGTACAGCGAGACGGGATGTTCAACAGGGTCCTCGACACTGAACGGCATCTTGCTGTTGGCGCCGTACACCGAGCTGCTCGAGGCGTAGATCAGGTGCTCGGGGCGATGGTGCCGACAGGCTTCCAGCACATTGAGGAAACCCACCAGGTTCGATTGCCCATAGACATCCGGGTTGTCCAGCGAGTAGCGCACCCCGGCCTGGGCAGCCAGGTGCACCACCTCGGTAAAAGCGTGCTCCTGAAACAGGCTCATCAGGGCCGGTTTGTCGACGATGTCCATTTTCCGGAAACGAAAACCCGGCAAAGTCTCCAGCACCTTGAGGCGTGCGTGCTTGAGTTCCACGTCGTAGTAGTCGTTGAGGTTGTCGATACCGACGACCTCCTGACCCTCGCGGCACAAGCGCTGGACCGTATGAAAGCCGATGAAACCGGCCGCACCGGTGACCAGGACGGTCATGGGAAACGCGCCAGCGACTGCGTCGCAATCGACGCGAGGTTACTGATCCGGACCCTCGTCAACTTCATGTGTAGTCCCTGCTTATGGCGTCATTCGCGCACGGTTGCGTTATGAAGCTTATAAAACAGACACATTTCAGTTTGGATAACGCCTCGCGCTACCTCGGAAAAATAAAATATCTGGCCGAAAACACCGCGGCTATCTGGCCGATCCGCCATGGGGTTTGTAAAACCGGAACAAGCCGATATCCACGGTCCAGATGTATTGCCTGGCCCAATCCGGCTTGACGGTACGATCATGGAAATACAGGGCACCCTGGGTACGATCCGGCAGTTCCTTGTTCAGGGCCTTGCGCGCGATTTCCTTGGCCATCGTGTAAGGCACCTCTTCCTGGACCGAATCGGATTTGCCGTCACACCACCAGGAAAACTCGCAGCTCTTGGTCTCAGAACCCTGCTTGACCACTTTGCACACCGTGTCCGGAAAGCCCTCGTGGCCCAGGCGATTCATGACCACATTGGCCACCGCCTCCATGTCGGCGGCGTCCTTGCCCCTGGCTTCCCAGTAAATGGACCGGGCCAGGCACGTGATCGCATCGTCCAGCGGCGCGGCGCCGGCCGGGTCAACGGCCTGGACTTCGGACGGGGTAATGGCTTCGGCCTTGGGCGCCGGTGCGGGGCTTTTATTCTCAGCGGCTTTCTGTTCCAGCACCTCGGCCTTGTTCTCGGCCGCTTGCTGTTTTTGCGCTTGATCCGCAGCGGACACCGGGCCGCCAAGCAACGTCAGGGCGAGGCAAGTGGCGATCCAGTCGAAGCGCATGGTCGGTGTCACTCGGTGAGTGGTTCAATTGAGTCTAGTAGTGAAATGATTTCGCCCACCCCACTACACTCTGGATAAATCCGTTGTCTTAGCTGGGCCAACTTCGCGCATCATGGGCGCAATCTGCTCAAGGGGGATTTTCATGGGTTTCATTTCATCCGCAATGCGTTTGGCCGGTGTGTCACTGGGCCTGGTATTCGCCGCCAACGCCGTGGCAGCCGACGAAGCGCAATTGGTCGAATCGATCAACGTCTATCGCAGCCAACTGCAGCGCTGCGCCGGCCAGGTTTCATCGGAACTTCCGCCGCTGTCGGCCGACCCGCGCCTGGTACTGACCGCCCCGAGCATCGGTAATCTGCAGCAGGCCATGGCCACTGCCGGTTATCCCATGAAGAATGTGCAGGCCATCAGCCTGTCCGGGCCTCGCGATGCGGCCGCGGCGATGAAGGCGATCCAGGAGAGCTTTTGCCAGATCGTCCTCGACCCGCAATTCGTCGATGTCGGCGTCAGCCGCCAGGATAATCAGTGGCGCATCGTCCTGGCGCGACCACTGCTGAGTTCACGCTTGGGCGACTGGCAGACCGAGGGCCAGAAGCTGCTCATCGAACTCAACGCCGCACGGGCCAAGCCGCGTCAATGCGGCACCCAGTCTTTCAATGCGACCGCGCCGCTGGCCTGGAACGCCACGCTGGCCACCGCCGCCGAAACCCACTCGCGCTCCATGGCCAACAACAACTTCTTCGACCACAAGGACCGCGACGGCCGCACTCCGGGTGACCGCGCGGAACTGGCAGGCTACAACTTCCAGCAGATCGGCGAAAACATCGCCGCCGGGCAGGACAGCGTACGCAAGGTGGTCGAAGGCTGGCTGGTCAGCCCCGGCCACTGCGCCAACCTGATGAACCCGCAGTTCCGCGAACTGGGCGCGGCGTATGCGACCGATCCGAAGAGCGATGCGGGGATTTACTGGACGGCGATGTTTGGAGCTCAGTAAAGACAAGACTCTGTGCCCTTTAAGAAAACTTTTGCGGCGAGACTGAAGTCCTTGGCGCACAGAGTGTGTCGTGGGTGGACTGTGCAGCCGATGGTGTACATATCCGTTTCTTTGGTAACGGCCACTAACGGTTCCGCTTTTACAGCGGGTCACTTTGAAAAGCGGAGCGCCGCCCGGCGCAAAGTAACCAAACGCTTTTGCCCCTGACGTACGGTGCCTCGCCTAGGCTCGGCATACCCTCGCTCCGGTCCTGCTCCGTGGGCCCGCCGCGATCGGCCATCCATGGCCGTACGCGGCTAACCCGGCATCCATGCCGGGTTGCCCACTGCGCAGAACCTGCGCTCGGCCTTCCGACGGGGCAGATCAAGATCAAAAGCGAGAGCTACTTCGTACCTGTAGGAGCGATGCTTGCTCGCGAAAAACGCCTGAACAACGCGATCATTCAGACAGCACGCGTTATCGTTGACGTCCATCGCGAGCAAGCTTCGCTCCTACAGGGAAACGAGTTCATCTGCGATCAGGTCGGCTGTAAGGCCGCCTCGCTTTTGCTGTTGCGGTGCACGCCCCCTCGAGAGGCCGAGAGGAGGTTCTGCGCAGTGGGCAACCCGGCATGGATGCCGGGTTAGCCGCCGCCGGCCATGGATGGCCGATGGCGGCGGGCCCACGGAGCAGGACCGGAGCGAGGGCATGCCGAGCCTTGGCGAGGCACCGAACGTAAGGGGCAAGAGCCCTTGGTTACTTGGGGCTCTTCCAAGTGACCCGCCGTAAGGGCGGAACCGTTAGTGGCCATTACCGCAAAAATGGATATTCACCCAATCCAATCCATACATACGCCTCAAAGTGAACTGGAACCCTCTAATGACTTGCCATCAATGGCTACTCATCCCGGCCGCATGCATCAACATCCGCAACGCCCCCGCCACCACACCCAACGCAACCACACTGCCCAGCCAGATCAACACCAGCCATCCAAAGCGCTTGTACCAAGGCGCCGGTGCTGGTTCACGGGAATCAATGGTAGCCATCGCCAATCCTCACTTTGCCGCGGAACACGTAGTAGCTCCAGACCGTGTACATCAGGATGATCGGCAGGATGAACAGCGCGCCGATCAGGATGAACAACTGGCTGGTCGGCGGTGACGCCGCTGCCCACAGGCTGATCGACGGCGGCACGATGTTCGGCCAGATGCTGAACGCCAGGCCGATGTAGCCCAGGAACACCAGCATCAGGGTGAAGGCGAACGGCCAATGGGTGTGGCGCTGGCGCAGGGTCTTGAGCAAGCCGAACATCGCCAGCAAGGCCAACACCGCCAGGCCACCGAACACCGCCAGGTGCGCATGGGCAAACCAGCGGGTGGCGATGTCCGGATGCAGGATCGGCGTCCACACGCAGATCACGCCGATCACCGCCAACAGCAGCCAGGCCAGGGGCCGGGTGAACAGGCGCATGCGCGATTCGAGCATGCCTTCGGTCTTGACCAGCAACCAGGTGCTGCCGAGCAATGCATAAGCGACGATCAGACCGACTCCGCAGAACAGCGGAAACGGTGCCAGCCAGTCCAGCGAACCACCGGCGAACTGGCGGTCGACCACCGGGATGCCGGCGATGTAGGCACCGATCACCACGCCCTGGGAGAAGGTCGCCAGCAGCGAACCGCCGATGAACGCCATGTCCCAGACATGACGTTTTTCAGGGCTGGCCTTGAAGCGAAACTCGAACGCCACACCGCGAAAGATCAAGCCGCACAACATCAGGATCAGCGGCAGGTACAACGCTTCCAGAATCACCGAATAGGCCAGCGGGAACGCGCCATACAGCGCCGCGCCACCCAGCACCAGCCAGGTCTCGTTGCCGTCCCAGACCGGTGCCACGGTGTTCATCATCACATCGCGTTCCTTCGCATCCGGGATCAGCGGAAACAGAATGCCCAACCCCAGGTCGAAGCCGTCCATGATCACGTACATCATCACGCCGAAGGCGATGATCACGCCCCAGATCAGCGATAAATCGATACCTTGAATACCCATGACTCAACTCCCTTCCTTCAATTGACGCGGGCGTCGGTTTCGAGGATTTCAGCGTCGGCGGACAGCGGCCGGCGCGGTGTGATGACCTGATCGGAATGCCCGTCGACGGGGTGTCCGTGATGCGGCTGCGGCCCTTTGCCGACCAGTTTCATCATGTAGCCGATGCCCACGGTGAACACCGAGAAATAGATCACCACGAACAGCGCCAGCGAGATGCTTAGCTGTGCAACGCTGTGATTGGACGCGGCATCGGCGGTACGCAGCAGGCCATACACCACCCACGGCTGACGCCCGACTTCGGTGGTGATCCACCCGGCCAGCATGGCGATCAGGCCACTTGGCCCCATCCACAACATCAGGCGCAGGAACCAGCGATTGCGGTAGATGGCACCGCTGCGGCGCAGGGCCAGGCCAAGCACGCCGGCCAGCACCATCAACATGCCCAGCCCGGCCATGACACGGAAACTCCAGAAGACCACCGTCGCATTCGGCCGGTCCTCTTTCGGGAAGCTCTTGAGCGCCGGGATCTGCTTGTCGAGGCTGTGGGTCAGGATCAGGCTGCCCAGGTACGGAATTTCGATGGCGTATCTGGTTTTCTCGGCCTGCATGTCGGGGATGCCGAACAGCACCAGCGGCGTGGCTTCGCTGCCGTTGTTTTCCCAGTGCCCTTCGATGGCCGCGATCTTCGCCGGTTGGTGTTCCAGGGTGTTCAAGCCGTGGGCGTCACCGACCACTGCCTGGATCGGGCAGACGATCAAGGCCATCCACAATGCCATCGACAGCATCTTGCGCACTTGCTTGGTGTCGTTGCCGCGCAGCAGGTGCCACGCCGCCGACGAGCCGACAAAGAACGCCGTGGCCACGAACGCGGCAATCGCCATGTGCGCCAGGCGGTACGGGAACGACGGGTTGAACACGATGGCCAGCCAGTCCAGCGGCATCACTCGACCGTCGACGATCTCGAAGCCCTGGGGCGTTTGCATCCAGCTGTTGGACGCAAGAATCCAGAAGGTCGAAATCAGCGTGCCGATGGCGACCATGACCGTCGAGAAGAAGTGCAAGCCGCGCCCTACCCGGTTCCAGCCGAACAGCATGACCCCGAGGAAACCGGCCTCGAGGAAGAACGCCGTGAGCACTTCATAGGTCAGCAAGGGCCCGGTGATGCTGCCGGCGAAGTCGGAGAAACGGCTCCAGTTGGTGCCGAACTCGTAGGCCATGACCAGCCCCGAGACCACGCCCATACCGAAGTTGACGGCGAAGATCTTCGACCAGAAATGGTAGAGATCGCGGTAGGTGTCGTTGTGGGTCTTCAGCCAAAGCCCTTCGAGCACTGCCAGGAAACTGGCCAGCCCGATGGTGATGGCGGGAAAGATGATGTGGAACGAAACCGTGAACGCGAATTGCATGCGCGCCAGGTCCAGTGCCTCCAGGTTAAACATGTCGATATCCTCATCGCGGCTGAAAAACGGCGGCACACGGCCGGGCCACCGTCAGGCCGGGGGGCCTGCAGCCAACACAAGTCGAAAGGGTTACGCGAGCGGCATCGGGCCGCCCCCGGTGTCAGGCGGCGGAAGTCGAAATCAGGTTGCTGGCCTTCGCCTGTTCCAGCCGGATGGCGATGAACTTGGAAGTCGGGGTGAAGGTGCGGTCACCGTAACTTTCCAGCGGTACCAGCGGGTTGGTCTCGGGGTAGTACGCCGCTGCCTGACCGGCCGGAATGTCGTAGGCGATCAGGGTGAAACCGCTGACCCGACGCTCGCGCTCGTCGTCCCACAGCGCCACCAGGTCGACCTTCTGCCCCGGCTCAAAGCCCAGCCGGCGAATGTCCTGCTCGTTGGCGAACACCACGTCGCGCATGCCGTACACCCCGCGATAGCGGTCATCCAGGCCGTACAGCGTGGTGTTGTACTGATCGTGGGAGCGCATGGTCTGCAGGATCAGGTGCGGCTTGACCGCCAGGTTGCGCACGCCCTCGCTGATCAGGTGCTCCGGCAGCACGCTCGGGGTGAACTGAGCCTTGCCGCTGGCGGTTTTCCAGATGCGCTTGGCCGCATCATTCGGCATATGGAAGCCGCCCGGATGCAGCAAACGCCGGTTGAAGTCTTCGAAGCCGGGAATGGTGTCGGCAATCATGTTGCGGATGCGGCCGTAGTCGCCGATGGCCCAGTTCCAGTCGATCGGGTGCTTGCCCAGTGTCGCGGCGGCGATGCCGGCAATGATCGCAGGCTCGGAGCGCAGGTGTTTCGACTTCGGTTTCAGTTGACCGTGGGAGATGTGGATCATGCTGAAGGTGTCTTCCACGGTGACGCCTTGCGGCCCTTCGGCCTGGATGTCGATGTCGGTGCGGCCCAGGCACGGCAGGATCAGCGCTTCACGACCGGTGACCAGATGGCTGCGGTTAAGCTTGGTGGCGATGTGCACAGTGAGGTCGCATTTGCGCAACGCGGCGTGGGTGCGCGGCGTGTCGGGGGTGGCCTGGGCGAAGTTGCCGCCCAGGGCGATAAACACTTTCGAACGTCCCTGCTCCATTGCGCCGATCGCCATCACGGTGTTGTGACCATGCTCACGCGACGGCTTGAAGGAGAAGCGTTTTTCCAGGGCATCGAGCAAATCCGCAGGCGCCAGTTCGTTGATGCCCATGGTGCGGTCGCCCTGCACGTTACTGTGACCCCGCACCGGCGACAGCCCCGCGCCCGGACGGCCGACGTTGCCGCGCAGCAGCATCAGGTTGATGACTTCCTGCAGCGTCGGCACCGAGTGCGTGTGCTGGGTCAGGCCCATCGCCCAGCACATGATCACCCGCTTGGACCGGGCGTACATGCGAGCGGCGAGTTCGATGTCAGCCAAAGGCATGCCCGACTGCTGCTCGATGTGCTCCCAACTGGTGGCGTCGACTTCCCCCAGGTAGGTGCCCATTCCCGAGGTGTGTTGGGCGATGAACTCGTGGTCGAACACCGGCTCGCCACCGCTGACCTGTGCTTCGCGCTCCCACTGCAGCAGGAACTTGACCATGCCGCGCATGACCGCCATATCACCGCCCAGTGCCGGGCGGAAGTACGCGGTGTTGGTGGGCTCGGAGCCGTTCAGCAACATTTCGATCGGATGCTGTGGATGCTGGAAGCGCTCCAGTCCGCGCTCCTTGAGCGGGTTGATGCAGATCACCTGTGCGCCGCGCTTGACCGCTTCGCGCAACGGCTCGAGCATCCGCGGGTGGTTGGTGCCGGGGTTCTGGCCGATGACGAAGATCGCGTCGGCATGCTCCAGGTCGTCGAACACCACGGTGCCTTTACCCACGCCGAGGCTTTCGATCATGCTCACCGCGCTGGCTTCGTGGCACATGTTCGAGCAGTCCGGAAAATTGTTGGTGCCGTAGGCCCGGACGAACAGCTGATAGAGAAAGGCGGCCTCGTTGCTGGCCCGGCCCGAGGTGTAGAACTCGGCCTGATCCGGCGATTCCAGCGCATTGAGGTGCCGGGCGATCGTCGCGAACGCTTCGTCCCAGGTGGTTTCCACGTAGCGGTCGGTGGCCGCGTCATAGCGCATCGGGTGGGTCAGGCGGCCCTGATACTCCAGCCAGTAATCGCTCTGCTCGGCCAGCGCCGAGACGCTGTATTTGTTGAAGAAGGCCGGGTCGACCAAACGGCCCGTGGCTTCCCAGTTAACCGCCTTGGCGCCGTTCTCGCAGAACTTGACCATGCCGTTTTCCGGCGACTCGCCCCAGGCGCAACCGGGGCAGTCGAACCCGCCGTTCTGGTTGGTCTTGAGCATGGCGCGAATGTTCTTCAGCGCGTTTTCACTGCCCAGCCAGTTCTTGGTAACAGCGATCAGCGCGCCCCAACCAGCGGCGGCACCTTTATAGGGTTTGTATCGGTCGACTTGAGACATGGTACTTCTCCGTGACAATGCACACAGGCTTCGACCTGATTCAGGTCATTGTTCGATTTGCGGAGAAAGCATATGAATGGCGTTTAATTACTGTCTAATCGCTATTTATGACCGCATTATCGAAACGCTCTATCACGGATTTTTATCCTTGTTTTTCAATTACTTAAAATCACTTAAAGCTCTTTTAATCACAAAATAAAGTTCATCATAGAGCCGGTCGATCACCCGGTCATCAATAGTGATTGGACGCCCGCTGAAGTTGCTCTTAGCCTGCGCTCAACAAATCCGTCATTAACGGAATTCGTACTGTAGGAGCGAGCCTGCTCGCGATGGACCCAAGAGCACCGCGTGTAACCAGAAAGCACGCGTAATCGTTAACGACCATCGCGAGCAGAGCTCGCTCCTACAGGTTTTTCGGTGCCAGGAGAGGAAATCATGTCAGAACGAGTCCTGATCGATGGGTTTGCAAGGCGCGTGGACTATCTACGGATGTCGGTCACCGACCGCTGCGATTTCCGTTGCGTGTACTGCATGGCCGAGGACATGCAGTTTCTGCCCCGGCAACGGGTGCTGACCCTGGAAGAGATTTATCAGCTGGCACAAAGCTTCGTGGCGCTGGGCACCCGCAAGATCCGCCTGACCGGGGGCGAGCCGTTGATCCGTCCGGGCGTGGTGCAACTGTGCGAGAAGATCGCCGCCCTGCCCGGCCTGCGTGAACTGTGCATGACCACCAATGGTTCGCAGCTGCCCAAACTGGCCGGGCCGTTGTTCGACGCCGGGGTCAAGCGCCTCAACATCAGCCTCGACTGCCTGGACCCGCAACGTTTTCGCGAACTGACCCGCTCCGGTGACCTGGCGCAGGTGATCAAGGGCATCGACGCCGCCAACCAGGCCGGTTTTCGCAACACCAAGCTCAATTGCGTGGTGATGAAAGGCCGCAACGATCACGAGATCAATGATCTGGTGAGCTTCGCCATCGACCGTAACCTCGACATCTCCTTCATCGAGGAAATGCCGTTGGGCACCATCGACGAGCACAGCCGCGCCGAATCGTTTTTCGCAAGCAGCCAGGTCCGCGAACGCATCGCCGAACGCTACACTTTGATTGATTCCGCCGAGTCGACCCAGGGTCCATCGCGCTACTGGCGCCTGGCCGAGGCGCCGCAGATTCGCCTGGGGTTCATCTCGCCCCACAGCCACAACTTTTGCGGCACCTGCAATCGGGTGCGGCTGACCGTGGAAGGACGTCTGCTGCTGTGCCTGGGCAATGAGCACTCGGTGGATCTCAAGGCTGTCTTGCGCAGCCACCCCGGACAGCCCGAGCGCCTGGAAAAGGCCATTATCGAGGCGATGAAACTCAAGCCTTATCGACACAACTTCGAAGTGAACGACGACGTTCAGGTTGTTCGATTCATGAACATGACGGGCGGCTGAAACCCATGATCGTGAGACCCAAACCCAACCTGATCGGCGTGCTGACGTCGCTCAAGGGTTCGATTGCCAAGCGCATCGCCTGGCGCAGTCTGATGGTGACGCTGCTCGCCTCGGCCATCGTGCTCATCGAAACCTTGCACCCCAGCTACTTTTCCAAAGTCAGCGCCACGCCCTTCACGCTGCTGGGTTTGTCGCTGTCGATCTTCATGAGCTTTCGCAACAACGCCTGCTACGACCGCTGGTATGAAGCGCGCAAGGCCTGGGGCGATGTGATCGTGGAGATCCGCTCGATGATTCGTGAAACCCTGGTGATCAAGGACACGGCTGAACGCCACAGGATCCTCAGCAACCTTTGCGGCTTCGTCCATGCCCTCAACGCGCGCCTGCGCCAGGAAAACGAAATGGCCGCCAGTGGCGACTGGCTGCACCCGATGCCCAAGGGCAACACCACGGACATCAGCGGGCAGATACTGATGCAGGTCGGTCAACAGTGCTCGGCACTCAACGAGTCCGGGGCGATCAACGACTGGCGCTACACGCTCATGGCCAACCATCTGACCAGCCTGACCCACGCCCAGGCTGTCTGTGAACGGATCAAGAACACCCCTCTGCCGTTCCCCTACACCCTGTTGCTGCACCGCACCATCTACCTGTTCTGCATCCTTTTGCCGTTTGCCATGGCCGAACCCCTGGGCTGGCTGACACCGATATTCACCGCGATTGTCAGCTACACCTTTTTTGGCCTGGATGCGATTGCCGATGAACTGGAAGACCCCTTCGGCCGCGATGAAAACGACCTGCCCACCGACGCCATCGTGCGCAACATCGAGCGCGATGTGCTGGCTGCGCTGGGTGTGACGGAGTTGCCGCCACAACTGGAACCGGTGGATTTTGTGTTGAACTGAGACTCAGTAAACACACAAAACCTGTGGGAGCGGGCTTGCTCGCGAAGGCGTCAGGTCAGGCGACATCTCTATTGGATATGCCGGCCTCTTCGCGGGCAAGCCCGCTCCCACAGGGTACTGCGGGTGGTCGCAGGACTCGGGTTCACTGAAGATCAAAACTGTGGGAGCGGGCTTGCTCGCGAAGGCGTCAGGTCAGGCGACATCTCTGTTGGATGTGCCGGCCTCTTCGCGGGCAAGCCCGCTCCCACAGGGTACTGCGGGTGGTCGCAGGACTCGGGTTCACTGAAGAGCAAAACTGTAGGAGCGAGCCTGCTCGCGATGGCGGTGGGTCTGCCAACATCTCTGTTGAATGTGCCGGCCTCTTCGCGGGCAAGCCCGCTCCCACAGGTATTGTGGCCCACCGCAGAATTTGCATTCATTGAAGATCAAAACTGTGGGAGCGGGCTGTGGCCGGCCGTGGGATTAGCGTTCACTGAAGATCAAAAACTGTGGGAGCGGGCTTGCTCGCGAAAGCGGTGGGTCAGGCAATATCTGTGTTGGATGTACCGGCTTTTCGCGAGCAGGCTCGCTCCCACAGGGGCAGTGTCAGAACAGTTCGCTGAAGGGTATGAACCGCGCCGTGTCGCCCATTTCCAGTGCGCAGCCTTCCGGCACTTCCACCAGCCCATCGGCCCAGGATGCCCCCAACAAAACGCCTGAGCTCTGGTTCGGATAGAGCACCGCGCGACCGGCTTCGAGTTTCGCCCGCAGGTACTCGCGGCGGCTTCCGGGTTTGGGCCAGGCAAAGCCGACACTGACCGGGAAGCTCAAGGGCTCGACGTCTTCGACCCCCTGAATGCGCAACAGATAAACCCGAGCCAACAGGCCGAAAGTCACCAACGCCGATGTCGGATTGCCCGGCAGGCCAATCACCGGCACGCGGCCGAAGTGGCCCACGGTCAATGGCTTGCCGGGTTTGATCGAGAGTTTCCACAGCAACGGCTTGCCGCACTCGCGCAGCACCTGGCCGAGGCAGTCGGCGTCGCCGGCGGACACCCCGCCCGTGCTGAGCATCAGGTCCGCCGTGTGTTGCAGCTGTTCGAGCTTGAGCCGCGTCTGGCGTGGCTCGTCGGGGAGAATGCCGGCATCGATGACCTCGCAACCCAACGCACTCAACCAATGACTCAACAAGGTGCGGTTGCTGTTGTAGAGGCTGCCGGGCTTGAGAGGCGTGCCCGGCTCGACCAGTTCATCGCCGGTGGACAGCAACGCCACCCGTGGTCGCCGCACGACCTGCACATGGGTGCAGCCCTGCGCTGCCGCGACCGCCAGTTCGAATGGGCCGAGGCGCTTGCCGGCGCGCAGCAGCACATCGCCGACGCGGTTCTCCTGGCCTTGCGGGCGGATGTTGCTGGCGGCGCTCAGGGGCTGCTTGAAACGGATACGTCCGTCATCCAGTACCTGCGTGTTCTCCTGCATCTCCACGCAGTTGGCGCCCGGCGGAACCGGGGCGCCGGTGAAGATGCGCGCGCAGGTTCCCGGTGCCAGGGCTTTGGGGGCGTGACCGGCAAACACCTGCTGCGACACGGTCAGCGGCTCCCCGCCCCAACCGTCGAGATTCAGGGCATAGCCGTCCATGGCACTGTTCGGCCACGGCGGCAGATCGAGGGTCGCCACCAGGTCATTGGCCAACACCCGTTGCCTGGCGGCGTTTAGGGGTACCGCCTCACTGTCTTCAATCCGCTGCGCCTCGGCCATTGTCAGCAGCCGGTCGATGGCTTGCTCCACCGACATCAGCGGTGAAGTGCTCATCCCCGCGTCCCGCAGGCTTGCACCGGTTTGAGGTGCGGTACGAAATTGCACGGCCGGTGGCGCGCGTCGAGTTGCTCGGCGAGGATGCCTTCCCAGGCGGTGCGGCAGGCACCCGTGGAACCAGGCAGGCAGCAGACCAGCGTGCCATTGGCCAACCCGGCCAGCGCCCGGCTCTGCACCGTGGAGGTGCCGATGTCGAGGATCGAAATCGCCCGGAACAGCTCACCGAAGCCATCGATCTGCTTATCCAGCAAACAGGCCACGGCCTCGGGTGTGCTGTCGCGGCCGGTGAACCCGGTGCCGCCCGTGATCAGCACCACCTGGATGCCGTCGTCGGCAATCCAGTTCGCCACCTGCGCGCGGATCTTGTACAGGTCGTCCTTGAGCAGGTTGCGCTCGCTGAGGGTATGGCCGGCTTCCAGCAAGCGACTGACGAGTAATTGGCCGGAGGTGTCATTGGCATATTCACGGGTATCGCTGACGGTCAGCACGGCAATATTCAGGGGTATAAACAATGCATCCGGTTTGACGCTCATGGGGTTCTCCGGCAGATATTTATTAAATGACTTCCGGAGACTAATTCGATAAATCAAACCGTGTCTAATCACTCTAACCAACCAGACTATCGAGCCTATCTATCAATATAAAAAGACCAGAAAAACCATCGACGATAGAGCGCATCGATAACATCTTAAATACCAGTGATTGGACGCACACCAAAGACAATGAGATCGTCCGCACCTCACGATTCCTGCCTCGCCTTGTGTCTTGCGCACCTGAGTCAATACTTACCCCTTCACTCCCCCCGCCAGCAGGTGCCGTCATGGACATCAAACAACTCAAGTTCCTGATCGCCCTGGAGCAGACCCGCCACTTCGGCCAGGCGGCCGCGCGCTGCCACATCACCCAGCCGACGCTGTCGATGCGCCTGCGCAACCTGGAGGATGAACTGGACCTGGTGCTGGTCACCCGGGGTCAGCGCTTCGAAGGTTTTACCGAGGCCGGCGAACGCGTACTGGCGTGGGCCAGGACCCTGCTGGCCGCCCACGACGGGCTCTTCGCCGAGGCCGCCGCGTGCCGGGGCCAGCTCGTCGGCAACTTGCGCCTGGGGCTGGTGCCGCTGAGCAGCTTCAACCCCGTGACCTACATCCAGGGCCTGTCCCGCAGCTTTCCCGAGCTCAAGTACAGCCTGTCGTCCTTGAGTTCCGACCAGATCATCGAGGGCCTTGGCAACAATCAGCTGGACCTGGGCGTGTGCTACCTCGATCACGTCAACCCGAGCTATTTCGAGTTTTTCGAGATCGGCGAGACCCGCGTCGGCCTGCTGTACGACAACCGCCACTTCCATTTCGACGGCACGCAAATGAGCTGGGAGGACGCCGCCGAACTGCCACTGGGAATGCTCAGCAACGGCATGCACTACCGCAAATCCATCGACCTGAGCTTTCGCAGCCGCGGACTGGACCCACAGCCGATCCTCGAAAGCGATTCGACCTACCAGTTGCTGCAGGCGATCCACGAAGGTTTCTGCTGCGCGATCATGCCGCTGGACAGCGGCCTGGAAGAGCCCATCGAACACCTGTCGTTCATCGAATTGCCGGATGCCAGCGTGCTCGCGCCCCTGGGCCTGGTGATGCGCAAGACCGAACCGCGCTCGGCGATTGCCGAGAAGTGTTTCGCCGAAGCACGAACGTTATTCAGCCGGACCCACTGATCAAGTTGCGGTTTTATATAAACCCGAACCGGACATGTTTGCCCAGCTTGATAGACATCACCAATCAGCACATCGGAACAAGCGATTGGACGCATTAAAAAGTTACCCGTAGCCTGAACTTAATTCAGCGCTTCGAGGTTCTTTTCATGTTGTGCAAAGTTGAACAAACCGATGTTCGAAGCGACACTAACGCCCCCGCGCCCAAACCGCTGAATGTGAACTTTCGCGAGTACGACAATGCCGCGTCAGTTTGTCAGGCGGCGCTGGCATCAGAGATTGCCCTGGCAATCACCTACAACGGTTTGAGCCAGGCCGTGATGATGGTATCGCCGGGCAACCTCGAAGATTTCATCCGTGGTTTCAGTGTCAGCAACGACATCGTTGCGGATCAGAGCGAAATCTACGACCTGCGCCTCACCCATTTCGACCAGGCCGTTCAAGCAGACGTGCAGATCTCCAGCCGCGCGTTCTGGGCGTTGAAGAACCATCGCCGGCAAATGGCCGGCACCAGTGGATGCGGGCTGTGCGGTGTGGAAGCGCTGGAGCAGGCCCTGCCGAAACTGGAGATTCTCGACCCGGTTGCGCTGCCGCCCGCCGAGCATTTCATCGACATCCGCAATCGCATCGAACAGGCCCAACAAATGGCCCGCAGCAGCGGCGCACTGCACGCAGCGCTGTACTTCGACAGCGAAGGCAATGCACAGATCTGCCGCGAAGACATCGGCCGCCACAACGCGCTGGACAAGTTGATCGGGGCCCTGCAACACGCCGGCATCGACAGCCTTAGCGGCTTCACCGTGGTCACCAGCCGTTGCAGCCTGGAACTGATTCACAAGGCCGTCAGGGCCAGGCTCGGCACGCTGGTCAGCCTGTCGGCGCCCACCGCCCTGACCGTGCAGTGGGCAATCAAGCATCGCCTCAACCTGATTCACGTCCCCCACCGCAACGCACCACGCATTTACAGCCCGGCATGATGCCTTCACCCGATCACCGAGCTGGCAAGCGCAGGAACCTCCCATGACAGACATTGCAGATGCATCGCCCGATGGCCTGACCCACCTCGACCGCCAGGGTCGCGCCAACATGGTCGATGTCAGCGAAAAAGCCCCGACGCAGCGCGAAGCCCAGGCCCAGGCCTGGGTGCGGATGCGCCCGGAAACCCTGAAGCTGATTCAAAGCGACGGCCACCCCAAGGGCGATGTATTTGCCGTGGCGCGGATCGCCGGAATCATGGCGGCGAAGAAAACCCATGAGCTGATCCCGCTGTGCCACACCCTGCTGCTCAGTTCGATCCACGTCGAACTCAAGGCCTGCACACCGGACAGCGTGAAAATCCTCGGCACCTGCCGCGTCGAGGGCCAGACCGGGGTCGAACTCGAAGCCCTGACCGCCGTCAGCGTGGCGGCGCTGACCCTCTACGACATGTGCAAGGCGGTGGACCGCGGCATGGTCATCGATGACATTCGGCTGTTGAGTAAACAAGGTGGCCGCTCCGGTCATTTCAAGTTCGAGGACGCACAATGATCCTGATCAATTACTTCGCCCGTTACCGCGAGCAGCTCAACCTGGGCGGCGAAAAACTACCCCTGACCGACAGCCTCAAGACCATCGAGGACGTGCGCCGACTGCTGATGGCTCGCGGTGAGCTATGGAGCCATGTGCTCGGTGAAAACAACCTGATGTGCGCGCTGAACCAGGAGCTGTGCCATCCAGACCGGGTGATCGAGGACTATGACGAGATCGCCTTCTTTCCACCGGTTACCGGGGGTTGAGGCATGACGGTTCGGGTCCAGCGTGAAGTATTCGACATCGGCCGGCTGATCGACAGCCTGCAGGCGAATGATCCAGGGGTGGGTGCCGTGGTCAACTTCGTCGGCTACGTGCGCGACATCAATCAGGGCGAGGCGGTCGCCGGGTTGTTTCTGGAGCACTACCCGGGCATGACCGAACGCTCGCTGCAAACAATCATCGACAACGCCAGGGCCCGATGGCCACTCCGGGCCGTGGAGGTCGTGCACCGGATCGGCCCGTTGTCGATCAGCGAGCCGATTGTGTTTGTCGGCGTCAGCAGCCCCCATCGTCAAGCCGCTTTCGAAGCCTGTGCGTTCATCATGGACTACCTGAAAACCGACGCGCCGTTCTGGAAACGCGAAGACGTAGAGAGCGGCGCACGCTGGGTCGATGCCCGTGACAGCGACCGCTCAGCCCTCGAGCGCTGGGCAGATACGCAGCATCAGGCGGCTATGCAACGCGCCCCGGCGTAGCTACAGTCTTGGCTCAAAGCTTTCTGCACAAGGAGTTTCCGCTTGAGCCCCACGCCCTCCCCGATCACCCAACAGGATGTGCAGCAGCCCCGGTCCATCAGCCTGCGCGAAGCCTTCCTGTTCTGGCTCAAGCTTGGCTTCATCAGTTTCGGCGGGCCGGCAGGGCAGATTTCGATCATGCATCAGGAGCTGGTCGAGCGCCGGCGCTGGATCTCCGAGCGGCGCTTTCTGCATGCCCTCAACTATTGCATGTTGCTGCCCGGGCCCGAGGCCCAGCAGTTGGCGACCTACATCGGCTGGCTGATGCACCGGACCTGGGGCGGTGTGATCGCTGGCGTGCTGTTTGTGTTGCCATCGTTGTTCATCCTGATTGCGCTGTCCTGGGTGTACATCGCCTTTGGCGAAGTGCCCGTGGTCGCCGGACTGTTCTACGGGATCAAGCCCGCGGTCACAGCAATCGTGGTGCAGGCGGCTCACCGGATCGGCTCGCGGGCGCTGAAGAACGGCTGGTTATGGGGCATCGCCGCCGCGTCCTTCGTGGCCATCTTCGTGCTCAATATGCCGTTTCCGCTGATCGTGCTCGGCGCGGCGGTCATCGGCTTTTTCGGCGGACGCCTGGCACCGGAAAAATTCAGGACCGGTGGCCACAGCGCGGCGAAAAAGTCCTTCGGTCCGGCCGTGATCGACGATGACACCCCAACCCCCGGACACGCCCGCTTCAGCGGCTGGAAACTGGCGCGCCTGGCCGTGATCGGTGCGATCTTGTGGACGTTGCCCATGGCCATGCTCACCGCACTGTTCGGCTGGGAAGGCACGCTGACCCAGATGGCCTGGTTCTTCACCAAGGCCGCGTTGCTGACCTTCGGCGGCGCCTACGCGGTACTGCCGTATGTCTACCAGGGCGCGGTCGGTCACTACGCATGGCTGACGCCGACGCAGATGATCGACGGCCTGGCGCTCGGTGAAACCACGCCCGGTCCGTTGATCATGGTCGTCGCCTTCGTCGGCTTTATCGGCGCCTACGTGCTTCAGGTCTTCGGGCCGGATCAAGCGTTTGTCGCCGGTGCCGTGGCCGCCACGCTGGTGACCTGGTTCACCTTCCTGCCTTCGTTCCTGTTCATCCTCGCCGGCGGGCCGCTGGTGGAATCGACGCACAACGAACTCAAGTTCACCGCTCCACTGACAGCCATTACGGCCGCCGTGGTCGGCGTGATTCTCAATCTGGCCTGTTTCTTTGGCTACCACGTACTGTGGCCCAAAGGCTTCGAAGGAGCACTGGACTGGCCTTCGCTGCTGATCGCGATTGTGGCGGGCGTTGCATTGCTTCGTTTCAAGCGCGGAGTGATCGAGGTTTTGATCGGCTGCGGGTTGATCGGCCTTGTCGTGCACCTGATGTTCTGAATCAAACATTTACACGCGGCCCAATCCTCCCTAGTATCCAGCCATCCCCGGATGGCTTGTTCCACTCGCCACCGACGATTTCCGCCGCCGGAAACCTGCGCCATGCGTACTTTGCCGTCAGAACAGCACCTGCTGAACATTTCGAACCTGGCCACCTCGCTGCTGGCCGTGGACGGCATTGCATGAAGCGCATCGTCAACCTGCCCATGGCCCTGCGCCGCTCCAAACTGCGTCACTCCGCACGTCCGCCGGATAGCACCCTGCCCGCCTGATCGGCGAGCCCCCCTCCTTCGCTATCCCGGTCCGCGTGAAGCTCAGCCATACACAGAACCTGTGGGAGCGGGCTTGCTCGCGAAAGCGGTGTGTCATTCAGCACTGATATCGGCTGAAAGTACGCCTTCGCGAGCAAGCCCGCTCCCACAATGACTGCGCTCACCTGACCGGCATTGGTTTCTCCCAATTCTGCCTGGACACCGACATGACTCAACGTTGCAATTCCTATTACACCGCCACCCTCAACCAGGACACCGATTACCCGACTCTGCAAGGCCGGCACCGGGTTGACGTGGTGATCATCGGCGGCGGTTTCACCGGCGTGGCCACCGCAGTCGAGCTGGCCGAAAAAGGCCTGAAGGTGGCCATCGTCGAAAGCCACAAGATCGGCTGGGGCGCCACCGGGCGCAACGGCGGCCAGGTCACCGGCAGCCTGTCGGGTGACGAGGCCATGCGCAAACAGATGCGCCGCACCATCGGTGATGAAGTCGACGATTTCATCTGGAACCTGCGCTGGCGCGGGCACCAGATCATCCAGCAGCGCGTGGAAAAGTACGGCATCGCCTGCGACCTCAAGCACGGCCACCTGCATGCGGCGTACAAACCCGCGCACATGGTCGGCTTGCGCAAGGATTACGAAGAGGCGGTGCACCGTGGCATGGGCGATGAAGTCAGCCTGCTCGACCGCAGCCAGGTGCGCGACCTGCTGCAAAGCGACCTCTACCACGGCGCGATCAAGAACACCCGCAACATGCACCTGCATCCATTGAACCTGTGCATCGGTGAAGCGCGCGCAGCCGAGAGCCTGGGTGCATTGATCTTCGAGAACAGCGAAGTACTGGAGATCATCCACGGCGACACGCCTGGGATACGCACCGCCCACGGGCAGATCGACGCCAACCAGGTGCTGCTGGCCGGCGACGTCTACCACAAGCTGGAACCGGGCAAGCTCAAGGGCAAGATTTTCCCGGCCATGGGCGGCATCGTCACCACCGCGCCGCTGGGCGATCTGGCCAGGCAGATCAACCCTGAGGACCTGGCGGTCTACGACTGCCGTTTTGTACTCGACTACTACCGCCTCACCGCCGACGGTCGCCTGTTGTTCGGTGGCGGCGCCAACTACAGCGGCAAGGATTCACGTGACATCGCCGCCGAGCTGCGCCCGTGCATCGAGCAGACCTTCCCGGCGCTCAAGGGCGTGGCCATCGACTACCAGTGGAGCTGCGCGATGGGCATCGTGATCAACCGCATCCCGCAACTGGGCAAGCTGTCGGACAACGTCTGGTATTGCCAGGGCTACTCCGGCCACGGCATCGCCACCACTCACATCATGGGCGAAATCATGGGCCGGGCGATCACAGGAAAACTGGAACAGTACGACACCTTCGCCGCCTGCCAGCACATACGCGTACCCATGGGCGACCTGCTCGGCAACCCGATGCTCGCCGCCGGCATGTGGTACTACCAGATGCTTGAGCGATTGCGTTGAGCCATTGGCTGCACATCCGGCATTGATGTTGTTTGTGCTGGCCTCTTCGCGAGCAAGCCCGCTCCCACATTTTGATTTTCAGTGACCGCAAAAATGTGGTCACCCAAGATCCCTGTGGGAGCGGGCTTGCTCGCGAAGAGGCCAGTACATTCAATACATCTGCCAGCAAAAAATGCTCAAGCCTGCACCACCTCGATCCCCAGCGCCCGATAGTCCTCGACATTGCCTGACGCCACATGCCGTTCGGTGATCAGCGTGTGCACGCGGTTGCAAGGCGCGACGACAAAGGGCTCCACCGCGCCGAGCTTGTCCGCTGTGGTGACGGCAATCACGTGGGAGGCACAGTCGAGCATCGCCTGTTTCACCGGCACTTCGTCAAAATGCAGTGAGCTCAAGCCCACCTGCGGGTGAAGCGCGCAAACCCCGGTAAACAACAGATCGGCCTTGATCCCCGCCAGCAGCCGCAGGGTTTCGTGGCCGCTGGCCGACATCGTCGCCGGGTTGAGCTGGCCGCCCGCCAGAATCACCTTGATGCCTTTGTATTCGGACAAGGTAATGGCCGTCATCGGCGACGCGGTGATCGCGGTAATGGCGATCTCCACCGGCAGCGAACGCGCGATCTGCAAGGTGGTGGTGCCGGAATCGAACACCACGATCTGGCCGTCCTGCACCCGTTGCGCGGCCAGTTGCGCCAGATGGGTTTTCACCTCGTCGGTTTCGCTGATCCGGGTGAAATAGTCCTTGCCGGTGTCTTTGGGCCGCGGCAACGCCCCGCCGTGTACTCGCTGCACCAGGCCGACACTGGCCAGTTCCGCCAGATCCCGGCGGATGGTGTCTTCGGACACCACGAAATGCTGGCTCAACTCCGAGGCCATGACCTTGCCGTCACGTTCGAGGATCAACAGGATTTTTTGCCGGCGCACCGATGGAAGTTCGCCAGCGGAATGGTTGTCGTGCATGTTTTTGCTCGTTTATGCATGTAATAGCGTGTTACACGAGAGTATCCGCAACCCGGAGCAAAAACAACGAACCGGCCAAGTATCATTTTTTTCGATCTTTCAAATCATTACGCCGAATTTTTCATTTTCCTGTGACCTGTTCAAGATGACGCCGTCACTCATGTTTCGGATGGAAACTTCATGAATATCAATTTTGCTTTTGCCTGCATGATCGTGGTCTCGTTCACGATTGCGCTGGTTCACGCCTGACCGACAGGTCGCGGGGCGTCAAGATGTGCAAGGTCGCGGTAAAAGCCTGACAGATCAGGAATATGCTCTATAAACAGTGGTGACACGATTTCCGATCAGGGGAACTGGAAGGCTCCCCCGGAAGTTGATCTCTAAAAAAGCTGCGGACAATTGAATGCCCGCCAGGAGACACCACCGATGAAAGCCCTGAAAATCGCCGCCAGTGAAGGCGCATCCGCCTGTTTCCTGAACGCCCGGGAGGTGGTCCCGCTCGGTCACACCGACTTCACCGACGTCGCCGTGGCCGTGGTGTCGGTCAATGATGTGCTGGCCGGATCCCTCGACGCCATTCAGCGCACCGGTTTTGATATTCCGATTTTCCTGGTGGCGTCCCCCGGCACCAGTACCCACCCCCGGGAAGTCTACAAACACCTCAATGACGTGCTGCTGCAAGTGAACGGCATCTTCGACCTGTCCCCCAGCAACGTCGAATACCACGGCAACCAACTGGAAACCGCCGCCAAGGCCTATGAAGCAAGCCTGCTGCCGCCGTTCTTCGATTCGCTCAAGCACTACACCGAGGCGGCCAACGCGACCTTTGCCTGCCCCGGCCACCAGGGCGGCCAGTTCTTTCGCAAACATCCGGCCGGTCGGCAGTTTTTCGACTTCTTCGGCGAGACGCTGTTTCGCGCCGACATGTGCAACGCCGACGTCAAGCTCGGTGACCTGCTGATCCACGAAGGCCCTGCGCTGCTGGCGCAGAAGCACGCCGCGCAGGTGTTCAACGCGGACAAGACCTACTTCGTGCTCAACGGCACCTCGGCGTCGAACAAGGTGGTGACCAACGCCCTGTTGACCCCCGGCGACCTGGTGC
>NZ_JAHBDN010000057.1:0-54858 GCF_019956445.1 Pseudomonas sp. BF-R-19 | reverse complement strand
CTTGCTCGCGAAGGCGGTGTATCAGTCGACATTGAAGTGACTGACACTCCGCCTTCGCGAGCAAGCCCGCTCCCACAGGTCCAACTTCTACTCAAGATAATCACCCGCCCGTATATCGGGCAGCGCCTACAGAACCTCGCGCCCCTGCCGATACACCCCCCATAAAACCAAATTGCGGTCCGGGGAGTTTCAGCATGTATCAATGGCTAGCCGAGAATCTGGGAAACGTCAGCGTCAAACGCAAGCTGGGCATCGGCTTCGGTCTGGTGCTGCTGCTGACCCTGCTGATCACCTTCACCGGCTGGAACGGCCTGAGCGGCGTGACCAGCCGTGGCGATAAACTGGGGTTCATCGCCAGTCTCAACGACCTGACCAAGGACCTGCGCATTGCACGCCTGGATTACGAGATGCGTCGTGGTGAACAAGGTCCCGGCGCCGTCAACGATCTGTTGGGCAAACTCGAAAGCGGCCTGCAGACCGCCCGCGGCCTGATCGAGCAACCGGCTGATACGGCCATGGTCGATCAACAACTGGCCGCGGTCGCTGAATTCCGTCGCGCCTTCAGCGACATGGGCCAGGCCGGCGCCCAGCGTGAAGACGCCCGCAGCAAACTCGGCGCCACCGCCGACAATGCCGTGGCCCGCGTCGCCGAAGTGGAGAAATCCATACTCCAAGGCGACAGCGTGGCGGCGTTCAAGAGCGTGATCGACCTGAGCAAACTGATCCAGCAGGCGCGTTTCCAGGTTCGCGGCTACACCTACAGCGGCAAGAGCGAAGCCGAACAGCCAGCCCTCGACGCGATCGACAACGCCCTGAAGAACCTCGAGAGCCTGCCGGCCAAACTGCCTGAAGAACACATCGCCAACCTGCAACAGGCGACTGATTCACTGAAGGCCTACCGTGCCGCCGTCAGCCAGTTCCGCGACTCCCAGGTGGCCAGCGCCAAGGCCCTGGTACGCATGTCTGCCCAAGGCGACATCCTGGTGGACATGAGCCAGAAACTCACCGTCTCGCAAACCGTCGTGCGCGACACCGACGCCGCCCATGCCAAGAACATGCTGACCCTCGCCACCGCTCTGGCCATCGCCTTCGGCTTGCTGGCCGCCTGGGCGATCACCCGGCAGATCATCATTCCATTGAACCAGACCCTGGTCGTGGCACAGCGCGTCGCCAGTGGCGACCTGACCCACAACCTGACGTCGCAGCGCCGCGACGAACTCGGCCAGTTGCAGCGTGCCATGCAGAGCATGACCCAGGGCTTGCGCGAACTGATCGGCGGCATCAGCGATGGCGTCACGCAGATCGCCAGCGCCGCTGAAGAACTGTCCGCGGTCACCGAGCAGACCAGCGCCGGAGTCAACAGCCAGAAGGTCGAGACCGATCAGGTTGCCACTGCCATGAACGAAATGGCCGCCACCGTGCAGGAAGTCGCGCGCAACGCCGAAGAAGCCTCCGAAGCCGCCGTTGCCGCCGACCAGCAGGCCCGCGAAGGCGACAAAGTGGTCAGTGAGGCCATCGCCCAGATCGAACGCCTGGCCAAGGAAGTCGGCCACTCCACCGAAGCCATGAGCGAACTCCAGCGCGAAAGTGACAAGATCGGTAGCGTGCTCGACGTCATCAAGTCCGTGGCCCAGCAAACCAACCTGTTGGCCCTCAACGCCGCGATTGAAGCCGCCCGTGCCGGTGAAGCCGGGCGCGGTTTTGCCGTGGTCGCCGACGAAGTCCGCAGCCTGGCCCAGCGCACCCAGAAGTCCACCGAAGAGATCGAAGAGCTGATCGTCGGCCTGCAAAACGGCACCCAGCAAGTGGCGACCATCATGGACAACAGCCGCACCCTGACCGACAGCAGCGTCGAACTGACCCGCCGCGCCGGTGGTTCACTGGAAAGCATTACCCGCACGGTGTCGGCGATTCAGGCGATGAACCAGCAGATCGCCGCTGCCGCCGAACAGCAGAGCGCTGTGGCTGAAGAGATCAACCGTAGTGTGTTGAATGTGCGGGATGTGTCGGATCAGACTTCTGCGGCGAGTGAAGAGACAGCGGCGTCGAGCGTTGAGCTGGCGCGGTTGGGGACGCATTTGCAGATGCTGGTGGGCAAGTTCAGGGTTTGAGGTGATCTGCATACCTCGGTCTACTCAGGACCGAGGTGATGCCTTCGCGGGCAAGCCCGCTCCCACAGGGAATTGCGTTGTACACACAACCTTGTGGGAGCGGGCTTGCCCGCGAAAGCGTCCGACCAGACGCTGCCGTTACAGCATCTGGTGCAAGCTCAAGAACAAACTTCAAGCCATAAAAAACCCGCTTTCGCGGGTTTTTTTTATTATGCCAACTGAGGCTGTTCGCTCATCGGCTTAAGCGGCAGCAGCGGTGCATGGGGGTCGGCCTTGACCGACTTACGCCAGGCACCCAGCCACTCTGGGTGACCTTCGCTCCAGACCTGGTCATGCAGGCGCGCCAATGCCACCGGGTCACTCAACAGTTGCACACGCTCGTTGTTGGTCAACCCTTCCGGGCCAACCTTCATCGCGTGGCGAACCCGCTCGATCCGCAGCCATTCAATCGGCTCGGCCTGATTGTGCCGGGAAGTCGCCAGCGAGCACGCCAGGGCGTTCTGCTGTGGATCGACCACCGAACGGACGAAGCCGTCGTTCAGCGCATGCCAGCGGTTTTCGTGGGTGTACTGGTCGGTGGCCAGCAAGGCCTGCGGCGGATTGTATTCCTCAGGGATCAGGAACAGGCTCTCGTCACGGGACTTCAGGCCCAGTCCGACACGGCTGGAAATCACCGACACCGGGATCGACAGCATCAACGAACCGACGATCGGCACCAGCCACCACAGGAAGCTCGGGTTCAGCCAGATCACCAGCATGGCCCAGAAGAAGCCCAGCAGGGTTTGCGGGCCGTGGCGCTTGACCGCTTCGCTCCATGGTGTGGAGTCGTCGTCACGTTGCGGCGAGTTCCAGGTCGCGGCCCAGCCGAGGAACGCGGCGAGGACGAAACGGGTGTGGAAGATCATCCGCACCGGCGCCAGCAGCATGGAGAACAGCATCTCCAGCAGCATCGACAGGGTCACCTTGAACTTGCCGCCGAACTCTTTCGCGCCCTTGGCCCAGATCAGGATGATGCTCAGCAGCTTCGGCAAGAACAGCAGCACGATGGTGGTCGAGAACAGCGCAATCGCCTTGTCCGGGTGCCATTGCGGCCACAGCGGATAGAGCTGGCGCGGTTCAAGGAAGTACTGCGGCTCCATCAGCGTGTTGACCGCCAGCAGCGCGGTCGACAGCACCAGGAAGAAGAACCACAACGGCGCCGACAGGTAGGACATCACGCCGGTCAGGAACACCGCGCGGTGCACCGGGTGCATGCCCTTGACCAGGAACAGGCGGAAGTTCATCAGGTTACCGTGGCACCAGCGACGGTCACGCTTGAGTTCGTCCAGCAGGTTTGGCGGCAGTTCTTCGTAGCTGCCCGGCAAATCGTAGGCAATCCACACACCCCAGCCGGCACGGCGCATCAACGCGGCTTCAACGAAGTCGTGGGACAGGATCGAGCCGGAGAACGCGCCTTTACCGGGCAACGGCGCCAGGGCGCAGTGGTCGATGAACGGCTTCATGCGGATGATCGCGTTGTGGCCCCAGTAGTGCGACTCGCCGAGCTGCCAGAAGTGCAGGCCGGCGGTGAACAGCGGGCCATACACGCGAGTGGCGAACTGCTGCATGCGCGCATACAGGGTGTCCATGCCCGACGCCCGTGGCGCGGTCTGGATGATCCCGGCATCCGGCGTGGCTTCCATCAGGCGCACCAGACTGGTCAGGCACTCACCGCTCATCACGGAGTCGGCGTCGAGTACGACCATGTACTTGTAGTCACCGCCCCAGCGACGGCAGAAGTCGTCGAGGTTGCCGCTTTTGCGTTTTACGCGACGACGACGGCGGCGATAGAAGATCTTGCCGAAGCCCCCGGCTTCACGGCAGACGTCCAGCCAGGCCTGTTGCTCGGCGACACAGATATCGGCGTCGTTACTGTCGCTGAGGACGAAGAAGTCGAAGCGGTCCAGGTCGCCCGTGGCCGCCACCGACTCGAAGGTCGCCCGCAGGCCGGCGAATACCCGTGGCACGTCTTCGTTGCAGATCGGCATCACCAGTGCGGTGCGCGCATCCTTTGGAATCGGCTCGTTGCCGGCACTTTTACCGGAGATACGGTATTTATCGTGGCCGGTCAGCAATTCCAGGAAGCCCATCAGCGCGGTCCAGAAACCGGCCGATACCCAGCAGAACAGAATCCCGAACAGGATCAGGATGCTGGTCTGCAACGCATACGGCAGCACTTGCGTGGCCGTTTGCAGCAGTGGCTGGTGCAGCACTTCGTTGAGGTCGACGAACGACCAGCCCTGGTACGGCATGATGCCTTTCATGTACCAGCCGGCGACGATGGTCTGGCCGAGCATCAGCAGCAACAGGATGTAGCGACGGATCGAACCTACGGTACGCCAGCGCGCGGCCGGCAGCACACGTTCGTCCTTCGGCGGCTTCGGCGGGTTGGTACGACCGGTCATCCGGCGCCAGCCACGCACCAGAATGTTGGTGCGCCACGGCTCCGGCACGACCTTGGTCCGCCGGATCGGTGGGGTCGCCTTGAGGCAGACCCGGCCGTTGGCGTCGAGCACCAGCATTTCCGCGTCCTGCAGCTCTTCGGCAGTGCTCAGCGTCAGGCGTTTGCCCACCGAAGCCTGGGCGGCTTCGGTCGGGGCGTCGAACGTCGACGATGACAGGCGTTCATGCAATTCGCTGAAGGACTGGCAGCCCGCGAGTTCCGCGCGCTGCTGGTCGGTCATCGGTAGATGCGCCAGATACTCGGAAAGAGTTTCTGGCCGTACTTGTGAGTTACTCATCGGCAGGCAACTGATAGCTCCAGGTCTCGGTCAGGACTTCTTCAGTCGGGGCCGATTCCGGTGTGGCTGGGGCCGCGTCGGCAGCGGCAGGCTGCTTGGCGTCTTGATTGGCCTTGTCCTTGGCATCTGCAACAGGCTTCGCTTCGGCCTGCTTGGCCTCCGCTTGCCTGGCTTCCTTGTCCGCTTTCTCTTGTTGCTTGGCGGCAACCTTGTCGGCCTTGGCAACCGACGAGTTCGACGACGGAATCGAAGTCTTGGACAGGTCCGCAGGCACGATGTTCTGCACCAGCGCGGCACGCATCTCGGTGGACTTGCTCGGATCCTTGATCTTCATCCGCAGGGTCAGGCGCCAGCCCTTGGTTTCAGGGTTGTAGCGCACGCTGTTTTCCACCAGCTCGGCGTTGTCGCCGACGCTGACCTGGCTGCGAACTTCCGTATCGGCCGGCAATGCCGCCAGGGATGGGCCTTCGAAGTCCACCAGGTAGGCAACGCTGCCGTCCGGCTGACGAATCAGATTGGATTGTTTCACGTCACCGGTGGAACGCAGGGTCTGTTTGACCCAGGCGCTGTCCGGCGCGTGAATCGAGGCTTCATCCATGGTCCAGTGCATACGATAAGCGACATCGAGCGGCTGGCCAGGTTCCGGCAGTTTTTCCGGGTTCCAGAAGGCAACGATGTTGTCGTTGGTTTCGTCGGCGGTCGGAATCTCGACCAGGTCGACTGTGCCCTTGCCCCAGTCACCCTTCGGCTCGATCCAGGCGCTTGGGCGCTTGTCGTAACGGTCGTCGAGGTCTTCGTAGTGGCTGAAGTCGCGGCCACGTTGCAGCAGACCAAAGCCGCGCGGGTTTTCCACGCTGAAGTTGCTCACGGCCAGGTGTTTCGGGTTGTTCAGCGGACGCCAGATCCACTCGCCGTTGCCGGCATGGATCGCCAGACCGCTGGAGTCGTGCAGCTCGCGACGGTAGTTCAGTACTTTCGACGGCTGGTTGGCGCCGAACAGGAACATGCTGGTCAACGGAGCGATGCCCAGTTTGCCGACCTTGTCACGCAGGAACATCTGCGCCTTGACGTCGACGATGGTGTCGCTGCCCGGACGCAGGGTCAGGCGATAGGCGCCGGTGGCACGAGGAGAGTCCAGCAGGGCGAAAATCACCAGGTGCTTGTCGCCTGGCTTGGGCTGCTGAATCCAGAACTCGCGGAAACGCGGGAATTCTTCGCCGGACGGCAAGGCGGTATCCAGCGCCATGCCGCGAGCGGACAAACCATAGACGTGACCCTTGCCGACGACGCGGAAGTAGCTCGCGCCGAGCATGGTCATGATTTCGTCTTGCTTGTCGGCCTTGTTGATCGGGTACAGCACACGGAAACCGGCATAACCCAGTTGTTCAGTGGCCTTGGGATCGAACTGCATGTCGCCGAAATCGAAACGACTCGGGTCGTACTTGATCTCGTCGACGGTGTTCGCGGTGATTTCATTGATTTTCACCGGCGTATCGAAATGCATGCCCTGGTGATAGAAGGACAGCTTGAACGGCGTCTTCTGATCAGCCCACTCGGCTTTTTCCGTCAGAAAACGAATTTTCTGATAGTCCGCGAATTTCATGTCGCGGAACTCGTTCGGCAGGTTACTGCGCGGCGCTTCGTATTTCTGCGCGGCCAGCTCTTTTGCCTTGGCCGATACATCATCCAGACTGAATGCCCAAAGCTGACCGGCGCTGAGCAGGCAGAGCAGTGCAGAGCCCGCTACCAGGGCGCTGCGTAACCGTTTGGCAGACAATTTTGGTGCGTTACAGGGACTAACAATCACGAGCAACCCTCGCCGAAAACAGATCAAAAAACCAACGGCCAGTTAAAGGGCCTGCACGGTGTACGGTATGAAAAAACCGCCCTTGCAAACCACTCTTGCCAAGTTGGCGAGCATTGTTCCGACTCCGCTGGGGCGAAATGATTCCCCAATCGGATGCGGACAAGTCTCTACCTAAGTCAAAATGGACCAACGAACGCTGATCCCCGTAGCGCGGGATTATCTAGTAGGCCGCGTTACAACGCATCAGGGGTAACAAAGTATTTATCGCGAAAAAGCCCTGTTTTCAGTCGAAATGAACGTAAAAACTTGTTTCAAACGCTTTCAGGTCTGTAACAGGAAGGTTACCGGGCCATCATTGACCAGGTGCACCTGCATATCCGCGCCGAATCTACCTGATGCCACAGTGCCATGCACCTGTTTCGCTTTGTTCAATAGATAGTCGAACAGTTCCTCGCCCAGCGCCGGAGGGGCCGCGGTCGAGAAACCCGGACGCAGCCCGCTTTTGGTATCGGCAGCCAGGGTGAACTGAGAGACCAGCAGCAGCCCGCCGCCCACATCCGCCAAGGACAGATTCATCTTTCCCTCAGCGTCACTGAATACCCGATAGTTAAGCAGTTTATTAAGAAGTTTGTCGGCGCTGGCCCGCGTATCGTCGGGCTCGACGGCTACCAGAACCAGCAATCCCTGATCGACGGCACCCACGATCTCGCCCGCGACCTCGACTCGTGCGCCGCGCACCCGCTGCAGCAAGCCCTTCATGCTTCTTCAGGCGGCAGGTCGAGCAGACGCCGGGCCATCTGATTGGCGGCGCGTACCAGCGCGTCGGTGATGCCAGGCTCGGAAGCGGCATGACCGGCATCGCGGATGACCTGCAGTTCGCTGTTCGGCCAGGCCTGATGCAATTCCCAGGCGTTATCCAGCGGACAGATCACGTCATAGCGGCCATGAATGATCACACCAGGCAAATGGGCGATCTTGCCCATGTCGCGGATCAACTGGTTCTGCTCCAGGAAGGCGTGGTTGCTGAAGTAGTGGCATTCGATGCGGGCAATCGACAACGCACGTTGTGGCTCGGAGAAACGGTCGACTACCAGCGGGTTGGGACGCAGGGTCGCGGTGCGGCCCTCCCAGGTGGACCAGGCCTTGGCCGCGTGCATCTGGGCGATCTGGTCGTTGCCGACCAGGCGCTTATGGAACGCGGTGAGCAAGTCGTCGCGCTCGTCCAGCGGGATCGGCGCGATGTAGTCCTGCCAGTAATCAGGGAACAGACGGCTGGCGCCGGCCTGGTAAAACCATTCGATTTCCTGCGGACGGCAGAGAAAGATCCCGCGCAGGATCAGGCCGTGCACACGCTCAGGATGGGTTTGCGCGTAAGCCAGCGCGAGGGTCGAACCCCAGGAGCCGCCAAACAGCACCCATTTGTCGATGCCCAGGTGCTGTCGAATCCGCTCCAGGTCGGCGACCAGATCCCAGGTGGTGTTGTTTTCCAGGCTGGCATGGGGCGTGGAGCGACCGCAGCCGCGCTGATCGAAAGTGACAATGCGATAAAGGTTGGGATCGAAGAAGCAACGACTCTGGGCATCACATCCGGCACCGGGGCCGCCGTGGATGAACACCACCGGCAAACCTTCCGGTGAACCGCTTTCGTCGACATACAGCGTGTGGGTTTCGTCGACGGCCAGATCGTGCCGGGCGTGGGGTTTGATCTGCGGGTACAAAGTCTGCATTGCGCACTCCGTAAGGGGTCGAGGTCATCCCTGGGGGGACTTCTATTATTCTGCCGTCCGGCATCATAAACCCGAATTACGTCAATGAGCATGCCCGTGCAGAGTCAGAGTTTTGCCGACAGATATCCGAACAAGGTTTCGTACAGCGCATCGACCTCGGCCGCCTGCCCTCGGGCCCGCAAACAGCCATGGACCAAACCCTCGCCGACATACAGCGTGGCAGCAACGCCCGCGGCATTGAGTCGCTCGGTATACAGCACGCCGTCATCACGCAACGGGTCGAATTGCGCCACGGCGATCAATGCCGGTGGCAGTGCGCTGAAATCCGTGGCGAGCAGTGGCATGGCGTAGGCGTTCGGATGACGGGTGCCTTGCAGGTAAAGCGCGTGATAGTAATCGACGTCACTGCTGCTGAGTAACGGCGCGTCGATGCACTCGCTGCGCGACGGCAGCCGGTGATCGCCACCCAACCCCGGATAGATCAGCACCTGCGCGCACGGCAGCGGCTCGCCGGCATCGCGCAACGCCAGGCACAACGCCGCCGCGAGGTTGCCACCGGCACTGTCGCCGGCCACCAGCGTACGCGCAGGTTCGAGTTGAAACGGCCCGGTGCGCAGTGCTCGCCAGACCTTCAGGCAATCATCGAACGCGGCGGGAAACGGATGCTCCGGTGCCCGGCGGTAATCGACGGCGATCACCCGTACACCGAGTGTCGATGCCCATTCGGCGCAGATGAAATCGTGGGAGTCCAGGTCCCCCACCACCCAGCCGCCGCCATGCAGATAAACGATGCACGACGCACCGCTGGCCGGTGGCTGATAGGAACGAACAGCAACACCGGCCAACTCGAAATCGACCACATGCAACCCGACGGGGCGTGCCGGGGTAAACGCCCGGCACATCTCGCTGTAGGCCTGGCGCAACCCGGTGATACTGCTGTCGGTGCTGTTGAAACTCAGGGTTTTGTCGACGAAAGCTGTCATTTGCTTGGAAAGCGGGTATTGAGCCATGAGCCGGGTGCCCGTTCAGGGAAATGTGTGGGACCCACCCTGTGGGAGCGAGCTTGCTCGCGATGGCGGCGTGTCAGTCGACATCAATTCTGAATGTCCTACCGCTATCGCGAGCAAGCTCGCTCCCACAGGTCTTGCACAGAGCAGACGGGGGTCAGTTCTTCAGGCTGGCCTGAACCGTGGCCACGCCATCCTTGCCATCGAAACTGCTGACACCCGCCAGCCAGCGCTGCAAGTCTTCGGGATGGTCACGCAGCCATTTTTTCGCGACATCCTGAGCCGTTTGGCGCTCCATGATCGGCACCATCAACTGGCTTTCCTGGGCGGCGGTGAACGTCAGGTTTTCCAGCAGCCGATTGACGTTCGGGCAACGCTGGGCGTAATCCGGCGCAGTCACGGTGGAAACGGTCGCGGCGCCTTCATTCGGTCCGTACACGTCTTCGCTGCCGGTCAGGTAGTCGATCTTCATGTTGATGTTCATCGGGTGCGGGGTCCAGCCGACGAACACCACGAACTCCTTGCGGTTCACTGCCCGCTGCACGGCCGCCAGCATCCCGGCCTCACCGGACTCGATCAGTTTGAAGTCCTTCAGGCCAAAGTGATTGGTTTCAATCATGGTCTTGATCGTGGTGTTGGCGCCACTGCCCGGCTCGATGCCATAGATCTTGCCGCCGAGCTGTTCCTTGAATTTGGCGATGTCGGAGAAGGTTTTCAGACCAGCCGCTGCCACATAGTCAGGGACCGCGAGGGTGGCCTGGGCATCGGCCAGGCTCGGTTTGTCCATGACCTTGACCTGATTGGCAGCCACGAAGGGGGCGATGTTTTTATCCATCGCCGGTTTCCAGTAACCGAGGAAGATGTCCAGGCGCTTGTCGCGGATGCCGGCGAAGATGATTTGCTGCACGGCGCTGGTCTGTTTGCTTTCGTAGCCCAGACCGTTGAGCAGCACATCGGCCATGCCACTGGTGGCGATCACGTCGGTCCAGTTGACCACGCCCATGCGTACGGTTTTGCAGGAGGCGTCGTCCGCGGCCATGGCGCCGGCGCTCAACAGAGCGGTACCGCAGAAGATTGAGAGACAGCGGGTGAACAGACCTTTGGGGCTTGTCATGGAGAGCATTCTCGTGCGGCAGCGGATTATTGTCGGGGCGGTGTCTTTGTGCACCGTGGCCAGAACATTACGCAGCAGACGAGCGGTGAAAGCGACCTGTGGCGACCGTGTTTTGCACAGTGGCGACTGTCATGAGCAGATATTGAGGCATATGAAAACCTGTGGGAGCGAGCTTGCTCGCGATGAGGCCATGACATTCAACATTGATGTTGCCTGCCAGTCCGCTATCGCGAGCAAGCTCGCTCCCACAGGGTTTTGCGCCAGGCTTTAGCGCTGGTAGTGTTTTTCACCCCACGCCAACAACCCTTGCAGCAACTCCTTCAACACCACCCGAGTCGGCTCCGCCAGGTCCTGGCGGTAACGGAACGGCTCGAACTCTTCCATGTAGGTGCACTGCCCCAGCTCCAGTTGCACCGCGTGGATGTTCTCGGCCGGGTTGCCGTAATGGCGGGTGATGTGCCCGCCCTTGAAGCGCCCGTTGAGCACGTGGGTGTATTTGTCGTGAAGCGCACAGATCGCTTCCAGTCGGGTCGCAAGTTGTGGATCGCAACTGGCGCCGTTGAAGGTGCCGAGGTTGAAGTCCGGCAACTTGCCGTCGAACAGGTGCGGGATGATCGAGCGGATCGAATGCGCATCGAACAGCAGCGCGTAGCCGAACTCGGCCTTCAGTCGCGCCAGTTCCTGCTGCAAGGTGCTGTGGTACGGCGTCCAGATCTGCTCAAGATAGGTCGCGCGCTCATCGGCAGAAGGCTCCAGGCCTTCGCGGAACAACGGTATGCCGTCGAACAACGTGGCCGGATACAGACCGGTGGTCGCGCCGACGTACAACGGCTTGTCGTCGGATGGCCGGTTCAGGTCGATGACAAATCGCGAGTACTCGGCGGCCAAGGTGCTGGCACCCAGTTCAGCGGCGAAATCGTACAACTGCGGAATGTGCCAGTCGGTGTCCGGCAGGCTTTTCGCATCGGGGATCAATCCGGCTTCGACTGCCGGGGTCAGGCGCACGCCCGCGTGGGGCATGCTGATCAGCAGCGGCACGCGGCCTTGTTTGAAGTTCAGAACCTTATCCACAACAGATCTCCTACAGACTTGATTCGACGCCGTGGCGCACGACGCGTTTTTCCAGGTCGCCGCCCAGCCAGTAACAGAGGTCGGCCGGACGATCGATTTGCCAGGCGACGAAATCCGCGACCTTGCCGACTTCCAGCGAACCATGGGTGTCGGCCATGCCCAGCGCGGTGGCGGCGTGAATCGTCGCGCCGGCCAGGGCTTCTTCCGGGGTCATGCGGAAACAGGTGCAAGCCATGTTCAGCATCAGGCGCAATGACAGTGCCGGCGAGGTGCCCGGGTTGAGGTCGCTGGCGATGGCGATTTTCACGCCGTGCTTGCGCAGGGCTTCCATCGGCGGCAATTGGGTTTCGCGCAAGAAGTAGAAGGCGCCGGGCAACAGCACCGCAACCGTGCCGGACTTGGCCATGGCGATGGCGTCGTCCTCGGTCATGAACTCCAGGTGATCGGCGGACAACGCGTGATAACGCGCTGCCAGGCTCGAGCCATGCAGCGACGACAACTGCTCGGCGTGCAGCTTCACTGGCAGGCCCAGTTTCTGAGCGGTGATGAATACGCGTTCAACCTGCGCAGGCGAGAACGCCAGGTATTCGCAGAATGCATCCACCGCGTCCACCAGACCTTCGGCGGCCAAGGCCGGGAGCATGTCGGCGCAGATGTGATCGATATAGTCGTCAGCGCGGTCCTTGTACTCCGGCGGCAGGGCATGAGCCGCCAGGCAGGTGCTGCGCACGCTGACCGGCAGTTCGGCGCCGAGGCGACGGGCAACACGCAGCATCTTGCGTTCGTTGGCCAGGTCCAGGCCGTAGCCGGACTTGATTTCGACGCTGGTGACGCCATCACGCAACAGGCTTTCCAGACGCTTGGCGGCACTGGCGAACAGTTCGTCTTCGCTGGCCGCGCGGGTAGCGCGCACGGTGCTGGCGATGCCGCCGCCGCTGGCGGCGATTTCCGCGTAGCTGACACCTTGCAGGCGCTGTTCGAATTCACCGCTGCGGTTACCGCCGAACACCGTATGAGTGTGGCAGTCGATCAGGCCCGGTGTGACCCAGGCCCCGTTCAAATCATTGACGGCCGGGTACTCGCCCGCCGGCAACTCACCGCGCGGGCCGATCCACTCAATGTGCGCTCCTGACGTCACGATGGCCGCATCCTCGATGATCGAGTAGACGCCTTGTGCCATGGTTGCGACGTGACAGTGTTGCCAGAGAGTTTTCATCCGTGGCCTCCATTAGGTTATCAATGAGAAAAAGTCGGGTCCGGCGTCACCAGGGCTGCCTGGCCCGCCGCCGGTTTCACCCACGTCAGGTAGGCCAGCACCAGCAACACGATCCAGACCACGCCGACGATCAGCGCTGCCTGGGTGTCCGGGAAATAGCCCAGCACGCCGAAAATGAACAGCATGAAGGCAATCGCCGCGGCCGGCGCATAGGGCCAGAGCGGTACCGGGAATTTCAGTTGTGCAACCTGCTCGGCGCTCATGGACCGGCGCATGGCCACTTGGGTCACCAGGATCATCAGCCAGACCCATACCGTGGCAAAGGTCGCGATGGAAGCGATCAACAGGAACACGTTTTCCGGGATCAGGTAGTTCAGCAACACGCCCAGCAACAGTGCGGCACTCATCACCACGACCGTCATCCATGGCACGCCATTGCGCGACAGGCGGGCGAAGCCCTTGGGTGCATGCCCTTGCTGGGCCAGACCGAACATCATGCGGCCAGCGCCGAAGATGTCACTGTTGATCGCCGAAATCGCCGCCGTGATCACCACGATATTGAGGATGGTGGCTGCCGAGCTGATCCCCAGCTTGTCGAAGATCTGCACGAACGGGCTGCCCTGGCTGCCGATCTGCTGCCATGGAAAGATCGACATCAGCACCAGCATCGTCAGCACGTAGAACAGCAGGATCCGCAACGGTACAGCATTGATCGCCCGGGGCAGCACGTGCTGCGGGTCCTTGGCTTCACCTGCCGTTACGCCGATGATTTCAATACCGCCAAACGCAAACATCACCACCGCGAACGAAGCGATCAGACCGCCCATGCCATTGGGCATGAAGCCGCCGTGGCTCCAGAGGTTGCTGATGTCGGTCGCTTGGCCGGGGGCCGAGCTGATGCCGAACCACATGATGCCGAAACCACCCAGGATCATCGCGACGATGGCCGCGACCTTGAGCAGCGACAACCAGAACTCCATTTCACCGAAGACTTTGACGTTGCACAGGTTCAGGCCGCCAACGATGGAAACGACACCCAGCACCCAGATCCAGCGGGAAACCTCCGGGAACCAGAAGCCCATGTAAATCCCGAACGCGGTAACGTCGGCCATGCCGACGATGACCATTTCAAATGCGTAGGTCCAGCCGAGGACGAAGCCCGCCATTGGCCCCAGGTAGGTGCTGGCGTATTGGCCGAAAGAGCCGGTCACCGGGTTGTGCACCGCCATCTCACCGAGGGCGCGCATGACCATGAACACCGCCGCGCCACCGATCAGGTAAGCGAGCAGTACCGCAGGCCCGGCCATTTGAATGGCCGAGGCAGATCCATAAAACAGCCCGGTGCCGATCGCCGACCCCAGCGCCATGAAGCGAATATGTCGGGCAGAGAGCCCGCGTTTCAAACCTTTTTCTGCCTGTTGCATTTCTCGTCCCTAATTATTGTTATTCGACGCAAAATCGAATCGCTGGCAAGCCAGCTCCTACAGGGTCAGCGTGATCCATGTGGGAGCGGGCTTGCTCGCGAAGGGGCCATTACAGGCTAGGCAGCAACTTCGCCGTCACCAGCTCGTTCAGGCAGCGCGAGGCCAACAATTCAGTCGCCGCATTGATGTCCGGCGCGAAGAAGCGGTCCTTCTCATAGAACGGCACGTCGTTACGCAGAATGGCCCGAGCCTTTTCCAGTTTCGGCGAGGTTTTCAGACCGTCGCGCAGATCCAGGCCCTGAACGGCCGCCAGCCATTCCACCGCGAGAATCCCACGGGTGTTCTCGGCCATTTCCCACAGACGCTTGCCAGCCGCCGGCGCCATGGAAACGTGGTCTTCCTGGTTGGCGGAAGTCGGCAGGCTGTCCACCGAATGCGGATGGGACAACGCCTTGTTCTCGCTGGCCAGTGCCGCCGCAGTCACCTGGGCGATCATGAAGCCGGAGTTCACGCCGCCATTGGCCACCAGGAACGGCGGCAGTTGCGACATGTGCTTGTCCATCATCAGCGAGATACGGCGCTCGCTCAGGGAACCGATTTCAGCGATGGCCAATGCCATGTTGTCAGCCGCCATGGCCACCGGTTCGGCGTGGAAGTTGCCACCGGAGATCACGTCACCTTCAGCGGCGAAAACCAACGGGTTGTCGGAAACGGCGTTGGCTTCGATCGCCAGCACTTCGGCCGCTTGACGGAACTGGGTCAGGCAGGCGCCCATGACTTGTGGCTGGCAGCGCAGGGAGTACGGGTCTTGTACCTTCTCGCAGTTTTCGTGGGAGTCGGAGACTTCGCTGCGCTCGCCCAGCAGGTCACGGTAAGCGGCGGCGGCGTCGATCTGGCCTTTCTGGCCACGGGCAGCGTGGATGCGGGCATCGAACGGCGAACGCGAACCCAGGACCGCTTCAACGGTCAGGCCGCCCAGTGCCAAGGCACCGGCGAACAGGTCTTCACCTTCGAACAGGCCACGCAGGGCAAAAGCAGTGGACACCTGAGTGCCGTTGAGCAGCGCCAGGCCTTCTTTCGCGGCCAGGGTCAGCGGGGTCAGACCGGCAACTTTCAGCGCTTCGGTGGCTTCCATCCACTCGCCTTTGTAGCGCGCCTTGCCTTCGCCCAGCAGTACCAGCGACATGTGGGCCAGAGGCGCCAGGTCACCGGAAGCACCGACCGAACCTTTCAATGGAATGTGCGGGTACACCTCAGCGTTGATCAGGGCGATCAGCGCGTCGATCACCACACGGCGGATGCCGGAGAAACCACGGCTCAGGCTGTTGACCTTGAGCACCATGATCAGACGCACCAGCTCATCGCTGATCGGCTGGCCGACACCGGCGGCGTGGGACAGCACCAGCGAGCGCTGCAGGTTTTCCAGGTCTTCGCTGGCGATGCGGGTCGAGGCCAGCAGGCCGAAACCGGTGTTGATACCGTAGGCGGTGCGGTTCTCGGCGAGGATCTGTTCCACGCAGGCAACGCTGGCTTCGATCTGGGCCGAGGCGCTGTGGTCGAGGGTCAGTTTCACCGGCTGCTGATAGACGTCACGCAGTTGGGCGAGGGTCAGTTGGCCGGGAATCAGGTTTAGCGCAGTCATTTTGTGCTCCTTTTGAGAGTTGTTATTAACTCACCAGACGCTCCGGAGATGTCCGTTGTCCGTCGCGTCTGCCTTTTGGGGAGACGCGCCTTGGCACGCTGGTGTTATTGAAATCAGTTCAGTTCTGGAAAAGCGTTGTGCAGCAAAATCGGGTCTTTCAATACCGCGGCAGCGGCGGCGATGTCCGGTGCCAACCAGCGATCCTGGTCGTAGGGGGCAACGTGCTCGCGCAGCAGACGCCAGGCAGCATCGGTGCCCGCGCCGAAGCGTTGTTCTTTGAGGAACTCGAACGCCTGGGCCGCCAGCAAATACTCGATGGCGAGGATCTGCGTGCAGTTTTCCAGCGCGCGGTGCAGCTTCAGCGCGGCGTTGGTGCCCAGGCTCAGGTGATCTTCCTGCAGGCCCGACGTCACGAAGTTATCCAGCACCGCCGGTTGTGCCAGTTGACGGTTCTCCGCGCACAGCGAAGCGGCGACGTATTGCACGATCATCATCCCGGAGTTCACCCCCGGGTTGGCCACCAGGAACGCCGGCAGGCCACTGACGTGCGGGTTGATCAAGCGGTCCAGGCGACGCTCGGCGATGGAGCCGATTTCCGCCATGGCAATCGCCAGCAGGTCCGCCGCCATTGCCACGGACTGGCCGTGGGGGTTGGCCTGGGACACCACGCGGTAATTGTCCGCGGTGCCCAGCACCATCGGGTTATCGGTGGTGCCATTGAGTTCGGTTTCGATTTGTCTGGTCGCGTGTACCAATTGGTCGCGAGCGGCGCCGTGTACCTGCGGGATCGAGCGAATGCTCAGGGCATCCTGGGTACGTATGCCTTTGCTCTGGGCAATCACTTCGCTGCCGTCGAGCAGGGCCCGCAGGTTGATCCCGACCTGTTGCATGCCCGGATGCGGCTTGAGCGCGATGATCTCGGCATCGAACGCGTCGATCTGCCCACGCTGGGCTTCGAAGCTCATGGCACCAATCACGTCAGCCCATTCCAGCAGGCGCGTGGCATCGGCAATCGCCAGGCAGCTCAGGCCGGTCATGCATGGCGTACCGTTGACCAGGCACAAACCGTCCTTGGCACCAAGCTTGACCGGTTGCAGGCCTTCTTCGGCCAGCGCTTGCTGCGCGGAAACGACCTGGCCGCGATAGCTGACATTGCCGACACCCAGCAGCGCGATGCCAATGTGCGCCATGTGGGTCAGGTAGCCCACGGAACCCTGGGACGGTACTTGCGGGGTGATGCCACGGTTGAGCAGCGCCAGCAGTGCTTCGACGACCTGACGGTGCAAGCCGGAATTACCATGGCTGTAGTTGACGACGGCGGCGCACATGATCGAGCGGGTCTGCTCGTTGGTCAGTGGCGCGCCAACGCCACAGGCGTGGCTGAGCAAGGTGTTGCGCGACAACTGGCTGAGTTGTTCGTCCTGCAGCGAGACGTTGCACAGCGCGCCCAGGCCGGTGTTGATGCCGTAGGCACGTTCGCCGCTGGTGACGATGCGCTGGACGATGGCCTGCGCGTTTTCGATGCGCGCCCAGATCGGCGCCGACAGCTCAAGCTGTGCGCCATGACGAGCAACGGCGACCACGTCCTGCCAACTGACCTGCGCCTCGGTGATAACGATTTTTTCAGCCTGGGACATCTTCAACCTCTGCGTACAAACTTGAATTTTGATGCAGCTTTTCCGGCCTCATCGCGAGCAAGCTCGCTCCCACAATGGATCTCCGGTGTTCACAAAATCCCTGTGGGAGCGAGCTTGCTCCGGGCGGCGTTCCGACGATGGGGCCAGCACAGCCGGCACAAACCTTTTAAACCACCGCCGCCCGACGCTGCACAAAGCGGTCGACATACTCATCCGCCGGCGAATGCAGGATCTCTCTCGGCGTGCCGACCTGGATCAGGCGGCCATCCTTGAGGATCGCGATGCGGTTGCCGATGCGCACGGCCTCGTCGAGGTCGTGGGTGATGAAGACGATGGTCTTGTGCAGGGTCTTTTGCAGTTCCAGCAACTGGTCCTGCATTTCCGCGCGGATCAGCGGGTCGAGGGCGCTGAACGCTTCGTCCATCAGGATGATGTCGGTGTCCGCCGCCAAGGCGCGGGCCAGGCCCACACGCTGACGCATGCCACCGGAGAGCTGGTGCGGGTATTTGTTTTCGTAGCCCTTGAGGCCCACGGTGTTGATCCAGTGCAGCGCACGCTCGGCGCACATGGCTTTGCTTTCGCCACGGATTTTCAGGCCGTAGGCGACGTTGTCCAGCACGCTCTTGTGCGGCAACAGGCCGAAGCTCTGGAACACCATGCTGATCTTGCGCCGACGAAATTCGCGCAGCGCTTCCATGTCGTATTGCAGGATGTCCACGCCGTCCACCAGGATCGCGCCGCTGGTCGGGTCGATCAGGCGGTTGAAGTGGCGGACCAGAGTCGACTTGCCGGAGCCCGACAGGCCCATGATCACGAAGATCTCGCCGCTGCCGATGCTCAGCGACAGGTCGTTGACGCCGACCACGCAGCCGGTTTCGGCCAGCACCTGGTCCTTGGTCTTGCCCTGGCCGACCATGGCCAGCGCGTCCTTGGCACGGTTGCCGAAAATCTTGAAGACGTTCTTGACTTCGATCTTGCTCACAGTTGCGTTGTTCATTTGCTCACCTCATGCCGTGCGCGACCGTACGCCTGTGTAATGCGGTCGATCACCACAGCCAGAATCACGATCGCCAGACCGGCTTCAAGGCCGCGTCCGACGTTGAGGGTCTGAATCCCCACCAGCACGTCTTCACCCAGGCCACGGGCACCGATCATCGAGGCGATCACCACCATCGACAGGGCCATCATGGTGGTCTGGTTGATCCCGGCCATGATGCTCGGCAGGGCCAGCGGCAGTTGCACGCCGAACAGTTGCTGCCAGCGGTTGGCACCGAAGGCGTTGATCGCTTCCATCACTTCGCCGTCGACCTGGCGAATGCCCAGATCGGTCAGGCGGATCAGCGGCGGCGCGGCGTAGATCACCGTGGCGAAAATCGCCGGGACCTTGCCCAGGCCAAACAGCATCAGCACCGGGATCAGGTACACGAAGCTCGGCATGGTCTGCATGATGTCCAGCAACGGCATCAGTATCGAACGCAGGCGGTTGCTGCGGGCCGAGAGAATGCCCAGCGGAATGCCGATCAACACCGAGATGATCGTCGCCACCATCATCAGCGCCAGGGTCTGCATCAGCTTGTCCCAGAGGCCGACCGCACCCACCAGGAACAGCAAACCGACGATGACGGCAGTGGTCACGACCTTGCGAGTCGCGTGCCAGGCCACACCGGCCACGATCGCCAGCATCAGCCACCAGGGTGCAGCGCGCAGCAGGCCTTCGAGATTGACGATGGCCCACAACAGGGTGTCGGAGATGCTGCGGAACACGTCGCCGTAGTTGGTGACCAGCGAATCAACCCAACCGTTGACCCAGTCGGCGATGGAAAAGGTAAAGCTTTCGGGAAACATAAGAGACTCTCAATCAAGGGGTTGCGATCAAGCATCCGACTGCCGTTGCCGACAGCCGGAGAAGCTCAACCTACAAGGCCGCGTCGATTTTCTTGGCTGCGTCTTCGCTCACCCACGCGTGCCAGACTTCAGGATGTTCCTTCAGGAAGATCTTGGCCAGTTTTGGTGATTCGATCCGCTCTTTGCTCATGCGCCCAAGGTTCTGGTTCAGCAGGTCGATTGGCACGTTGACCTTTTCCAGCACGGCCACCAGTTCAGGCGCTTCGTCGTGGAAAGTCTTGGACAGGCCGACCTTGATGGTCACGGTCTTGTTCACGCCTGGTTTCTCTTCGAGTTTCACCGCGTCGATCTGGCCCATCAGCGGCGTTGGCGACCAGTAGTAGAACAGGATCGGCTCGCCACGCTTGTAGCTCGACAGCACGGCGGCATCCAGCGCCGGGCCGGTGCCTGGGCGGAAGTTGGTGTAGGTGCTTTCCAGACCGTAGCTTTTGAGCATTTCGCTGTTGTCGAGCTCACAGGTCCAACCGGCCGGGCAGTTGTAGAAACGGCCCTTGGAAGGCTCTTCGGCGTCCTTGAACACCGCGGAGTATTTGCCCAGGTCAGCAATGTTTTTCAGGTCTGGGGCCTTGGCTTCCAGCTTGCGCTTGGCGTCGCCTTCAATCACGTAGCGCGGCACGTACCAGCCTTCAATTGCGCCAACAACCGGCGCGCCGACACCGACGACCTTGCCGGCTTTCTCGGCCTTGTTCCAGACTTCGCTACGGCCGACCCATTCTTCGGCAAACACTTGAATATCGTTGCTGCTCAGGGCGTTTTCCATGGTGATGGAGTTGCCCGGCAGGCTGTCAGTCTTGCAGTCGTAGCCTTTCTCCAACACGACTTGCATCACGTCGGTCAGGAGCATGGCGCTTTCCCAGTTCAGGCCGGCGAATTTCACAGGTTTCCCCGATTCGCACCAACCCGCCGCCTGAGTGGCGCCGGCACTGGCCAGCAGGCCCATGGAAAGCAAAGTGGTCAGCAGGGTCTTGTTCGATTTCATTGTAATGACGCTCCTAATCATGAATTGGCTTACGGCAGTCAAGAGGCATCCAGCCCTGTCCACGTCCACTCAGGCCTGCGCCGCAGCGCGACCAGCCTCGCTTGTTTTAGGTTGTACAACGCTGTCCTGCTCGACCGGCAGAATCAATTGATCGGGCACGCTGCCGTGCCATCGTTTCGCACACAGGTAATACAGGGCTGCAGGAAGCACCAGGCCGATGATCCAGGAAATATCCACACCACCCAGGGCATCCACCAGCGGACCGGTATAGAACTTGGAGGAGATGAACGGCAGCTGCACCAACACACCGAACACATAGACGCTGATCCCGAGAGTGTTCCAGCGGCCGTAGCGACCGTTCGGATCGGCCAGCGCCGGCACGTCATAGCGTTCGCGGGTGATGCAGTAGTAATCCACCAGGTTGATCGCACTCCATGGTGTGAAGAACGCCAGCAAGAACAGGATGAAGGACTTGAATGCACCGAGGAACGAGTGCTGGCCGAGCAACGCCATCAGGGTCGCAGCGCCGACGATGACCAGCACGAACACCAGACGCTGCAAGCGCGTTACCTTCAGCTCACCACGGAAACCGCTGATGATGGTCGCGATGCACATGAAGCTGCCGTAGGAGTTCAGCGTGGAGATGGTGACCTTGCCGAACGCGATGCTGAAGTACAGCAATGCCGCGGTGGCACCGGTACCGCCCAAACCAACGATGTAGGCCACTTCGTGCCCGGCGAATTGCCCATTGGCAGAAGCTGCAGCAAACACGCCAAGGACCATCGCCACTTGAGCACCGATGACCGAACCTGCGCCTGCGGCAAAAAAGGTCTTCACCGAGGAAATCTTGCTCGGCAGGTAACGGGAATAGTCAGCCACATACGGGCCGAAGGCGATCTGCCAGGACGCCGCGAGCGACACCGCGAGCAGGAAACTGCTCCAGCTGAAGTGGCGGATTTCCAACAGGGCGCCAACGTCAACCTGGCTCATCAGGCGGCTGAACAGATAAACAAAGGCAATCACGCCAATGACACTGGCAACACGGCCGATCCAATGGATCACCCGGTAACCGAGCACCGTGACCAGCACGATGACACTGGCGAAAAGGAGGATACCGACGGTGTCGCTGACGCCAAACAACTGACCCAGCGCCTGACCGGACAGCACGGTGCCCGTCGCGGTGAAGCCCAGGTACATCAGGCACACCAGCACGATCGGGATAGCCGCACCATAAACGCCGAACTGCACGCGACTGGAGATCATCTGCGGCAGACCCAGCTTGGGGCCTTGCGCGGCATGCAGCGCCATCACGCCGCCACCCAGTAATTGACCGATCAACAGACCGATCAATGACCAGAACACATCACCGCCAAGCACCACTGCCAAGGCACCGGTGACAATCGCGGTGATTTGCAGGTTGGCACCCATCCACAGGGTGAACTGGCTTAACAGACGACCGTGTCTTTCCGCTTCCGGGATGTAGTCGATCGAGCGCGTCTCGATCAACGGTTTACTGCCTGCACGTTCGCTGTTAACAGCCATGATTCAACCTCTGTGGATTGTTATGGGAAGCCATTGTGGAACTGCTTTTTTGTGGGAGCGGGCTTGCTCGCGAAAGCGGTGGATCAGCCAGCACAGATGTTGAATGTGCCGGCCTCTTCGCGAGCAAGCCCGCTCCCACAGGTAATGCAATCTGCGTTACTTGCCGGTAATCATCGGCAGGTTCAGCCCTTGTTCCTTGGCGCAGTCAATGGCGATCTGGTAACCCGCATCGGCGTGACGCATGACGCCGGTGGCCGGGTCGTTGTGCAGCACGCGAGCGATACGCTCGGCCGCTTCGTCAGTGCCGTCGCAGACAATCACCATGCCGGAGTGCTGGGAGAAGCCCATGCCGACGCCGCCGCCGTGGTGCAGGGAAACCCAGGTCGCGCCGCTCGCGGTGTTGAGCAAGGCGTTGAGCAGTGGCCAGTCGGAAACAGCGTCGGAACCGTCCTGCATCGATTCAGTTTCGCGGTTCGGGCTCGATACCGAACCGGAGTCCAGGTGGTCGCGGCCGATCACGATTGGCGCGGACAACTCGCCGCTACGGACCATTTCGTTGAACGCCAGACCCAGCTTGGCGCGCAGGCCCAGGCCAACCCAGCAGATACGTGCCGGCAGACCCTGGAAGCTGATGCGCTCGCGGGCCATGTCCAGCCAGTTGTGCAGGTGGGCGTCGTCCGGGATCAGTTCCTTGACCTTGGCGTCGGTCTTGTAGATGTCTTCAGCGTTGCCCGACAGTGCAGCCCAACGGAACGGGCCGATGCCACGGCAGAACAGCGGACGGATGTAGGCCGGTACGAAGCCCGGGAAGTCGAATGCGTTTTCCACGCCTTCTTCCTGCGCCATCTGACGGATGTTGTTGCCGTAGTCGAAGGTTGGTACGCCCATTTTCTGGAAGTCCAACATCGCTTTGACGTGCACGGCCATCGATTGCTTGGCGGCCTTGATCACAGCGGCAGGTTCAGTCTTGGCGCGAGCGCGGTACTGGTCCCAGGTCCAGCCGGCCGGCAGGTAGCCGTTGAGCGGGTCGTGGGCGCTGGTCTGGTCGGTGACCATGTCCGGGCGCACGCCACGCTTGACCAGTTCCGGCAGGATTTCAGCCGCGTTGCCCAGCAGCGCGATGGAAATCGCCTTGCCTTCCTTGGTGTATTTGGCGATGCGAGCCAGAGCGTCGTCGAGGTCAGTAGCCTGCTCGTCGACATAACGGCTTTTCAAACGGAAGTCGATGCTGACCTGCTGGCATTCGATGTTCAGCGAGCAAGCGCCGGCCAGGGTTGCAGCCAGAGGCTGGGCGCCGCCCATGCCACCGAGGCCTGCAGTCAGGACCCAACGACCTTTCAGGTCATCGTTGTAGTGTTGGCGACCGGCTTCGACGAAGGTTTCGTAGGTGCCCTGGACGATGCCCTGGCTGCCGATGTAGATCCAGCTGCCGGCGGTCATCTGGCCGTACATGGCCAGGCCTTTGGCGTCCAGTTCGTTGAAGTGTTCCCAGCTCGCCCAGTGTGGAACCAGGTTGGAGTTGGCAATCAGTACACGCGGGGCATTGCTGTGGGTCTTGAACACGCCGACTGGCTTGCCGGATTGCACCAGCAGGGTCTCGTCGTCGTTCAGGTTGGTCAGGCTTTCGACGATCTTGTCGTAGCATTCCCAGTTACGTGCAGCGCGACCGATACCACCGTAAACCACCAGTTCTTTAGGGTTCTCGGCGACTTCCGGGTCGAGGTTGTTCATCAGCATGCGCAGCGGCGCTTCGGTCAGCCAGCTCTTGGCGGTCAGCTTGTTACCGCGTGCGGCACGGATTTCAACGTCACGAAACTTAGTAGGTTTAATGTCAGTCACGAAAAAGACTCCTCAGCAATCAATCCAAACCAACCCAGGCAGTGGGCGAGCAAGCCAATGGGCATCAGTGCACACCGGCGAATCAGTGGACGATGGTTGAGTCCTCGTGACTCATACGCATACGTCTTTACTTGTACATACAAGCATATGCAATCAAGCGGCCAACTTTTTGGATGGGCATTCAAGAAAAATTCTGAAACGGCTGGAGAGCGCCTGGAACAAGGGTTATGGCGAAGATGAAATATTTTTTGGGGGATTTTTGTGGTGAGGGGGTTTTGTTACTTGAGCGCGGTTTTGCGCCATGCTGGGGCGTTAGGTAACAAGTTGGCGCGGATTTGGAAACAAGAAGTGTGAATGCTTTTGTGGCGAGGGAGCTTGCTCCCGCTGGGCTGCGAAGCGGCCCAAAACCGAAATCCGCCGGAATTGGGAGTCCTTCGGCCTCCAGCGGGGGCAAGCCCCCTCGCCACAGAGAAGCTCATTGGCCTGGGAATCAGCGTGCGGTCAATTCGATCACACAGCACGGGCTATTGACGGAGATTTCCAGCAGACCAGCGTTACCGTCGAGTTGCAGGCAATCATGCCGAGCCAGTTGCGAAGCGTTGTTACCGACCTTCACTTCCAGTGCTTCGCTGATGCTGAACACCAACACCGTACCCGCCGAGCTGAAGAACCGCTGCTCGCCCGACAACCACTGCAATCGCGCAGTGTAACGCTGCGGCGCGTAAATCAGGTTGAAATCGCGAATCGGACCGCCGAGCAATGTGCAGGAAACCTTGCTTTCACCGCTGAAGGCAAACGGGTCCAGTGGTAACAGTGGCCGAGTGGCCTGGCCATCCACCGTCAGGCTCATACCGTCGCCCTGCAAAACGGTGATCACTCGCTCGTAACCGGCGAAGGTGGAAAAACCACCCGATTCGCCAATGTCGGCAATCGACAGGCGCCAGCCAAAGCCATCCAGGCCGGTGCCGGCATCGCGGGTGATTTCTTCGGTGCTGCCGCCGCCGTTTTTCCACGGCATGCGTGGGTAATCGACCGCACGTAAAACTTTCAGACTGCTCATTTATGGCTCTCTATTTATGAAACCGACCTTCCAGACGATGACGGGAACCGGGGTGGATCAAGCGAGCAGCCGTCACTGGCTGACGACCGGACCAAGTGCGGCGACGAATCAGCAGGCACGGCTCGCCCTTTTCAATCTGTAGCAATTTGCATTCGGACGACTCGGCCAGGATCGCCTCGACCACGTGCTCGCCTTCGGTTAGCGGCGCGACCTGGTTCAGGTAGGCATAGGGCGTTTGCAGGGTGAAGTCCTGTTTGAGGTAGTCCGGCGCCACCAGCGCATTGACGAAACGGTCTTCGATTTGCACCGGAATGTCGTTTTCGAAATGCACGATCAGCGAGTGGAACACCTTCTGCCCTTCCCTCATGTCCAGGGCCAGGGCGCGCTCGGAGCCGGCGGCCTCTTCTTCAAGAGTGATGACCTTGCAGGTGTGGCGATGGCCGCGAGAGGCGATTTCATCGGCGATGTTGTGCACTTCGAACAGGGCGGACTGGCTTTTCGGCTCGGCGACGAACGTGCCGACGCCTTGCATGCGCACCAGCAGGCCATCGGCAGTCATCTCGCGCAGGGCGCGGTTGATGGTCATGCGGCTGAAGCCCAGCTGGCTGACCAGTTCGCTTTCCGACGGAACGCGGTAGTGCGGCGGCCAGTTTCCACTGTCGATTTGCTGGGTGATCATTTGTTTGACGCGGGCGTACAAGGGCGCCGGACTGTCGCCCATGTTCGCGGCCAACGGAGAGACTGGAGGCGGAGTCGGCACGGTTAATCCTTGGTCGTTTAGTAAATGTCGCTAGCTTGCCGGAGTTTACCGGGCAGGCAAACGTCTGTATATGTATATACAAATAACACACGATGGGGTGCTGAACCATGTCCGCCTTCTTTGCCGAACGCGCGCTGCTGCCTAGTGGATGGGCCAACAATGTACGTCTTGAGGTCAACGCCGACGGCGTATTGACCCATATCCAGGCCGACTCCAACGCAGATGGCGCCGAACGGTTAAGCGGTCCGCTGCTGCCTGGCATGCCGAACCTGCACTCCCACGCCTTCCAGCGGGCCATGGCCGGGCTGGCGGAAGTGGCGGGCAATCCGAACGACAGTTTCTGGACCTGGCGCGACCTGATGTATCGCCTCGTCGGAAAAATCAGCCCGGAACAACTCGGCGTCATCGCTCGTCAGCTGTACATCGAAATGCTCAAGGCCGGTTACACCTCGGTGGCGGAATTTCATTACGTACACCATGACATCAATGGCCAGCCTTATGCGGACCCGGCCGAACTGGCCCTGCGTATCAGCCAGGCCGCAGGCTCCGCCGGTATCGGCCTGACCCTGCTGCCGGTGCTCTACAGCCACTCCGGTTTCGGCGGCCAGGCTCCGAACGAAGGTCAGCGCCGCTTCATCAACAGCACAGAAAACTACCTCAAGCTGCAATCGCGCCTGCAACCGGTGCTGGCGCAGCAGCCGGCGCAAGCCCTGGGCCTGTGTTTCCACTCGCTGCGCGCGGTCACGCCGCAGCAGATCAGCGAAGTGCTGGCAGCCAGCGACAAGCAATGCCCGGTGCACATCCACATCGCCGAGCAGCAGAAAGAAGTCGACGACTGCCTGACCTGGAGCGGTCGTCGCCCGCTGCAATGGCTGTACGAAAACATCGACGTCGATCAGCGCTGGTGCCTGGTCCACGCGACCCACGCCAACCCGGAAGAAGTCACGTCGATGGCCAAGAGTCGCGCCATTGCCGGCCTGTGCCTGACCACCGAAGCCAACCTGGGCGACGGGATTTTCCCGGCGGTGGATTTCCTCGCCCAGGGCGGGCGCATGGGTATCGGTTCCGATAGCCATGTGTCGTTGAGCGTGGTGGAAGAATTGCGCTGGCTGGAATACGGCCAGCGTCTGCGCGACCAGCGGCGAAATCGTTTGTATGGCGCGGACCAGCCAATGGTCGGTCGCACGCTGTTTGATGCCGCGCTGGATGGCGGTGCCCAGGCGCTGGGCCAGCCGATTGGCGCTCTGGAAGTCGGCAAGCGCGCCGACTGGCTGGTGCTCGACGGCAACGATCCGTATCTGGCAACGGCCAGCGGCGACGGGATTCTCAACCGCTGGTTGTTTGCCGGTGGCGATCGCCAGGTGCGGGATGTGCTGGTGAATGGTCAGTGGGTGGTGCGTGACGGGCGGCATGCTGACGAGGAAGAAAGCAATCGCGCCTTCACCCAGGTACTGCGCGAACTTTTAGGCTAATACAAAAACCTGTGGGAGCGAGCTTGCTCGCGATGGCGGCCTGTCAGTCAACATTTCTGTTGAGTTTGATGGCCTCATCGCGAGCAAGCTCGCTCCCACAGGGTTACATGTATCAGTTGGACGTCTCGGCCATCTGCTGTTCCGACGCTCGCCAGATCAGCCGCGTGGTGTCGTAACCCTGCTGGCGCGCCCTGCTCAGCAGCTCCTCACGCACCACACCGTTCACGGTCGGCGTGCGCGACAACAGCCACAAATACTTCCGGCTCGGATCACCGACAATGGCGGTCTTGTAGTCATCGCTGACGTACAGCACCCAGTATTCGCCCTTCGCCGAACCCGGGATCAGCCTGGAGAACCAGGTATCGAACTCGACCCACAGCTTGTCGTTCTTGCCGGGCGCCTGTGGATAAGCCGTGCCCTTGACCTCTTCCCATTGCCACTGCGTCGTCAGGCAGCGGTTCAACACCGCGACATTGCCGTCAGGCTTGAGCGTGTAATGGGCTTCGGACTGCGCGCAGTCGCGCTGGAAGTACATCGGCATACGAGCCAGCTCGTACCAGGTGCCCTGGTAGCGCTTGAGGTTGACGCTATTGACAGTCTTGGGGGCCAATGGGTCCTGGCCAGACGTGGCACAGCCGGCCAACACCAGGCCGGCAAAAAGGATGATCAATAACCGCTTCATTATTTTTCTCCCGTGGGCAATCGCCCCGGTTTACTTCAGGCCTTGGCCGGAAAACATCAGCACTTTGTCACCGGCGAACTGCACGCTGATAAAGCTGTTCTTGTCGCCCCAGGTGCAACTGGACATGCCGAGCGCGCCTGAACAATCGGCGGGTTTGCCCAACAGGGTCTCCACCTCGGCCTTGGCCATGCCGGCAGAGAGCTTCGAGTAGTTTTCCTGATTGACCTTGCTGCAGGCAACGAGCAATACGCAGAACGAAAGCAGGGCGATGGAACGCAACGACATGGTGAAACTCCGGGGGCGTAGGGGATTGGCATGGCTGCCAAGCTGAAGCTTAGAAGAGAAAACCCCTGTCAGGTTCCCTGCCCGGCAGGCTATTTATCGGGCCACTCGTCTACCTTTTGCCGAAAATCAGCCACTTTGCTTGTTTACCGAGCATTTCGTCGTTTTTCAGAGATTCCGCCTAATCTTTGGCGCCGTTCAGTCGACATAAATGCAACGCAAAGCCACGTCGGTGGCATTTGCTCCCCATTTTGTAGAACAGCCCCTCTGCGGTAGCTCATCCATGACCAGAAACATGAAGTTCAGCCACAAGATATTGCTGGCTGCCGCCCTCGTGGTGGCCGTCGCATTCGCTTGTTTCATCCTGTTCAACGACTATCGCCAGCGCGAAGCCTTGCGCAACAGTACCGAAGCCTCGATGCAGGAGCTCGGCAGCCTGACCACCAGCAACATCCAGACCTGGCTGGAAAGCCGTATGCAATTGCTGCAGTCGATGGCCCAACAGGTCACTGCCGATGGCAATGTTCCCGCCAGCCTGAAACGGATCATCGACCTGCCCGCCTACACCGGCAACTTCCAGCTGAGTTACTTCGGTGGCGCCGACGGCGTGATGTTCTCGGTCCCGGCGGGCAACCGCGCGGCGGACTACGATCCGCGCGCCCGTGGCTGGTACAAGGCGGCCAATAGCGCGCAACAGACCATCGTCACCGAACCCTACATCGCCGCCTCCTCCGGCAAACTGGTGATCACCGTCGCCACCCCGGTGCAGCACCAAGGCCAGATGATCGGTGTCGCCGGTGCCGACATCGACCTGTCCAGCGTCAGTGCGATCATCAATTCGCTGAACTTCGGCGGTCACGGCCATGCGTTCATCGTCGGTGCCGACGGCAAGATCCTGATTCACCCGGACAGCAAGCTGGTACTCAAGAACCTGACCGAGGCCTACCCCAACGGTGCGCCGAAAGTCAGCCCGGGCATGAAGGAAGTCGAGATCGACGGCAAGCGCCAGTTCATCTCCTTCACCCACGTCAACGGCGTGCCATCGGCGGACTGGTACGTGGCGCTGGTGCTCGACCAGGACACCGCGTTCTCGATGCTCAGCGAATTCCGCACCTCGGCGATCATTGCCATGGTGATTGCCGTGGTGATCATCATTGTGCTGCTGGGCATGCTGATCAGCCTGTTGATGCAGCCGCTGCTGACCATGGGCCGCGCCATGCACGACATCGCCGAAGGCGAAGGGGACCTGACCAAACGCCTGACCATTCACGGCCACGACGAATTCGGCGCGCTGGGACTGTCGTTCAACCGCTTCGTCGAGCGCATTCACACCTCGATCATCGAAGTGTCTTCGGCCACCGGCCAGGTCAACGAAGTGGCGCTACGGGTAGTCGCCGCCTCGAACTCGTCGATGTTCAACTCAGACCAGCAAGCCTCGCGCACCAGCAGCGTGGCCGCGGCGATCAACCAGCTCGGTGCCGCCGCCCAGGAAATCGCCCAGAACGCCGCCCTCGCCTCGCAACATTCCAGCGATGCCCGCAGCCTGGCCGAAGACGGTCAACAGGTGGTGGATAAAACCATCGCGGCGATGCAACAGCTGTCGGCCAAGATCAGCGATTCATGCGGCAACATCGAAACCCTCAACAGCAACACGGTCAACATCGGGCAGATTCTGGAAGTGATCACCAGCATCTCCCAGCAGACCAACTTGCTGGCATTGAACGCCGCCATCGAAGCGGCCCGCGCCGGCGAGGCCGGCCGTGGTTTTGCCGTGGTGGCCGATGAGGTGCGCAACCTCGCTCACCGCACCCAGGACTCGGCGCAGCAAGTGCAGACGATGATCGAAGAGCTGCAAGTCGGCGCCCGGGCAGCGGTGGGCATCATGACCGACAGCCAGCGCCAGAGCGAAAGCAGCGTCGGTATCGCCAACCAGGCGGGCGAACGCCTGGGCAGCGTGACCCAGCGCATCGGCGAGATCGATGGCATGAACCAGTCGGTCGCCACCGCCACTGAAGAGCAAACGGCGGTGGTGGAGTCGATCAACGTCGACATCACCGAGATCAACACGCTGAACCAGGAAGGTGTAGAGAACCTGCAGTCGACCTTGCGTGCGTGTGCCGATCTTGAACGGCAGGCGGCGCGGTTGAAGCAGTTGGTGGGTAGCTTCAGGATCTGAGGTGCACTAGCGGGCCTCTTCGCGAGCAAGCCCGCTCCCACAGTGGATCTCCAGTGCGACAAAGATCCCTGTGGGAGCGGGCTTGCTCGCGAAGACGGCATCAGCAGCAATGAAGATCTAGAACCTCGACCCCGGCTTGGAGAGAAACGCCAACTCCTCAGCCGTAGACTCCCTTCCCAACACCGCATTGCGATGCGGAAAGCGCCCAAACTGCGCAATCACCCGCTGATGCCGCTCGGCATAGTCCAGGTAATCGGCGAACAACGCCCGGTCACCTTCAGGCTGCTGCGCCACCAATTCGATATAGCGCGAGACGCCTTCGTTCTGCACCGCGAGGTTCTCGCTGTGCTCGAATACCAGATAGATGAACACCCGCTGAATCGGCTGCAACTGCCGATCGAAATCCGCGGCAATGCCTTGGGCTACCAGCTTTTGCGCCCGGAGATCGCCTGCAAAGGCTTTGGGAGTATCGCGAAAGATCATTCGCGGGATTTGATCGAGCAACAGCACCAGGGCCAGCCAACCTTCGGGACGTTGCATCCACTCGGTCAATCCGCCGGCCAGTGCCTGCTCGACCTGATCCCCGAAACGCTCACGCGCTTCGAGGTCCTGGCTGTCGCGCTTGCCAAACCATAACTTGCCCTTCTGCGCCGCCACTTCGCTCGCTGACCCGGAACTTCCGAACCACCAATCAAGCAACGGCTGCCAGGGCGCGGTCATGGTTTATTCCTTGTGGTAAGCCGTGACGCGGGCAACTTCTTCTTTCGAACCGAGGAACACCGCAACACGCTGGTGCAGGCCTTCGGGCTGGATGTCGAGGATGCGCTGGTGGCCGTCGGTGGACGCACCGCCCGCTTGTTCCACCAGGAACGACATCGGGTTGGCTTCGTACATCAGGCGCAGTTTGCCCGGCTTCGACGGCTCGCGGCTGTCGCGTGGGTACATGAACAGACCGCCGCGGGTCAGGATGCGGTGCACGTCGGCCACCATCGCGGCGACCCAGCGCATGTTGTAGTTCTTTTTCAACGGGCCGGTCTCACCTGCCAGCAACTCGTCGACGTAGCGCTGTACCGGGGCTTCCCAGTGACGCTGGTTGGACGCGTTGATGGCGAATTCCTGGGTGCTTTCAGGAATGGTGATGTCTTCGTGGGTCAGGACGAAGCTGCCCATTTCACGGTCCAGGGTGAAGCCTTTCACGCCGTCGCCCAGGGTCAGGATCAGCATGGTCTGTGGACCGTAGATCGCGTAACCGGCGGCCACTTGCTGAGTGCCTGGCTGCAGGAAGGCCTTTTCATTCAAAGGTTCGTTCTGGCTCAGGTATTCGTTCGGGCAACGCAGTACCGAGAAGATGGTTCCGACCGGGGCGTTGATGTCGATGTTCGACGAACCGTCCAGCGGGTCGAATACCAGCAGGTAGGCGCCTTTCGGGTATTTACCAGGAATCTGGTAGGCATTGTCCATTTCTTCGGACGCCATGCCGGCCAGGTGACCGCCCCATTCGTTGGCTTCGAGCAGGATTTCGTTGGAGATAACGTCGAGCTTCTTCTGCACTTCGCCCTGGACGTTTTCAGTGCCCATGCTGCCCAGAACGCCACCCAGGGCGCCTTTGGATACGGCGTGGCTGATCTCCTTGCAGGCACGCGCCACCACTTCGATCAGGAAGCGCAGATCGGCAGGAGTGTTGTTGCTGCGGGTCTGCTCAATCAAATAGCGACTCAAGGTAACGCGGGACATGGAAGGCTCCGGTGGAATGGGGGGGCTAAAAACCCGCGCAGTTTAACGCGAGTCGGGGCGCATTTCCTCCTATCAGACGTGATCGGCTGAAGAGAGTTCATGCGCGGGGATGAGCGTAGTAGGAAATGGGCTGGATGTGAGCTTGGGAACTGCGGTCATTTCGGCATTTTCAGTGACTGGGCGAACGCTTTCGCGAGCAAGCCCGCTCCCACAAGGACAGCGCAATACCTGTGGGAGCGGGCTTGCCCGCGAACGGCGCGCAGCGCCGGCTTTCTTCAGGACTTGGCTGGTGGTTTGCGCAACAAGCTGAACGCCATCGCCGCCAGGAACAAGACACTGAGCAACAACACCGCCCACAGGCCGAACTTCTTCCACTGGGTGTCCGTCGTCGCCAGCGTTTTCTCTGTCGATGCATTCGAGACCACCGCCCCGACATCCACCATGGCCCGGCCCAAAGTCGCGAGCTTCGCCGGGCTGTAATTCGGAATCAGCGTCGACAGCGGCAAGTTCGCCGCCTTCGCCGTCGTATTGCCCACGACCAGCGTGTAAGGCCCCGGCCCGCGCGCCAGGAACACCAGTTGCGTGGCGCGCACGGCAAACTTCAGCGTCGGCACCTGATCACCCAGGCCGCCGCCGCGCTCGTCCACGGTCAGTTTCAATTGCTGGACGATTTGCCCTGACAGCTGCAATTGGTTTTGCACCACGTCCTGACCATTCTGGGTCAGGCGATAGAGCAAACCGCTGCCCAACGACTGCCACGGCAGGCTGCTGTCGCGCCGGCCGGCCAGGCTCACTGGCGCCAGGCTGTTGGGCTGGCTCAACTCGACCTGCACCCGCTCGACATTCAGCCCCATCGGCAACTGCCAGGTGTACTCACCCGCCTTCACGCTGCTGCCGGCCAATGCCTGGGACCAGACCAACGGCAGCGGCAGGCTGCGGGTATTGGAGCTTTGCAGTTGCGCCGAAGTCAGTGTCGGTGCCGAATGCGGGGTGATCCACAGCAACCGCAGGTAGCGCGCCGACTGGCCCGGCAGGTTGACTTCATGCTGTTCGACCCGCTCGTCGGAAAAGGTCAGGCGCGCCACCTGCCCTTCGCCCCAGGACTGCCAATGCTGCAAATCATCGCTGGCTTCGACGGTGAAACGCTGGAAGCCGTCGCGCTCGCTGGTCCAGTCGAGAATCAATTGCTGCAACGGCGCCTTGATGGCGGAAGCGTCGAGCAACCAGCCGCGCAGCTCCTCCTCACCCGCCTCCAGCTGACTGGAGGGCTGCACCTGGACCAATGTGCCGTTGGTGTTCGATTGCACCCGCACGCTCGGCGCGGTTTCAGTGGCGTCCACCGAGTTGTACAGCGGAAACCATTTCACCTCGGTCAACGTCCGCGTTTCATTGTTCCGCGCCGACTCCCGGGCCAAGGCGTAAGCCTGAACTTCGCCCACGGCGTTGAACACACGCACGTCGCTCAGGTCAGCCTGCCGTGCATTCAGTTGTACGTTCAGGGGCAGTTCAAGGCGATACCAAGGGCCTTCTCCCGTCACCGACAGGGGTACTTGGGTGGTGAAGTCCGCCGGTTTTTCCTGGGCAACCGCCGACAACACCACGCCCATGGCAACAGCGCCCAGCCAACCCAGGTTCAGCTTCTGACTCAAGACGACACTCCTTCGGATTCCGGGACCGGTTTCTCGATATCCGGCACAGCTTCGGCGCGCTTGGGCGGCAACGGGGCGAAATAGCCCACCACCAGCAGCAACACACCGACACCGATAAACGACACGATCCGCGCCAGCCCGCCGCGATTACTCAATTCAACAAAGATCAGCTTGGCCACGACCACGCCAATCAAGGCGGCGCCGATCAGCCAGACTTCGCGGCGGCGACGCAAATGGCCGCCGATCATCAGGCTCAGGGCCATCAAGGTCCAGACGATGGACAGGCCGGCCTGCACCCGCATCGACGCCAGCAACAGGTCCAGCTCGAACGGCACCCCGCTCCAATGGTGCGCCGTACGCATCACCAATGCCGTAAAGAACACGAACAGCGAGGCACCCGCGCCCCCTTGCGTGGCGATGACGGCGTAATCCTCGCGGACCGCCAATTGTGTCATGGCGCTGCGGGACCAGACATAGACGCCGAACAACGCAAACAGCAGGCCCAGCTCCAGCGGGTTGATCAATGGCACGTAGGGCAGTGGCTCGGCGTTGCCGTCACTGGCGATATTCGCCAGCCAGAACCAGCCGAGCATCAACAACGCCAGCGGCGCGGCGGCGTATACACGGTATTCGCGCGGATACTCCGACACTGGCCACGGCCACGCGCGAGGTGCCGCCATCAACACCAGATACAGACCTGGCAGAATCGCCCAGCCCAACCAGCGCCAGGCGTTGTATTGCTCGGACAACACCAGCAAGGCGTAACGCAGCTCCAGAGCCAGTACACCCATCAATAGCCAACAGCCGAGCACATGGGCGACGCTCGTCACGCGTGCCGGCAGCATGGGTGCCAGGCGTCGCAGGGACATGAAATGCACGACGAACACGGCGGCCCACGCCAGCCAGCCGACGTTGGCCGCCGGGTGATAACGCGAGTGCCAGGCCGCCAGCAGCACCAACGCTGCAGCGGGAATCAACGCCGTGCAGAGCACACACAGTGACGGCCATTTCAGGCGCAGCGCCAACACCGTCCACAGCGCCACACTCACGGCAGCGATGCCCAACAACAAAGTCGCCTGCGTCGGCAGCGGCGCAAAATGCAGCACTTCGATGACCCAGGCCAATGCCCACCAGCCTGCACCCCACACCAGCAACGCCTGGGACAATCGCAACAGACTCAGCCCTTCCAACGCTCCACGCACATGACCAATCTGCATACGCCAGGCCCCGACCATCGCCGCCAGCCCCAGCACCAACGGCGCCCAGAATCCAGCATGAGCCAAGGGATTCAGCCCTTCACTGAACAGCGGCCCCGTCGCCAGGAACAGCGCGCCACCCAACAGTTGCACAGCGAGCGCGGTGAACACGAAGGTGCGCGATGGCAGGCGCACGCCAACCAACAACGTCAGCGCCCCGGCCAGAGCCCAACTGATCACCGTGCCGTGGCCGAAGAAAAACAACGGCGCCAGCAAATAGACAAACGCCAGCCCGAGGCACGCCAGGACTGGCAGGCCTTTCAGTTCCCAAGGCCTGATCTGTTCCGGCAAGGCTTTACGCAACAGGTAGAAGCTGAACAGCAACGCGACGCCCAGTAACAGCGCACCTAGCGGCTCGCCGCCGAGCAAGCTGCTCTCGCTGTTATGTAACTCACTGAGAAACGCCAGCGCCGAACCCAATTGCAAGAGCAAGGCAAACGCCCGACCCAAAGGCCTTTGCTGGCGCAGACCGAGCCAGTAAATCCCCGCGCCTTCCACCGCCCATGCCGCTGTCGTCCAGCGTGCATCGAGCCCAAGCGGAATCGCCAGGCTGGCGAAGATCACGCCCAGGGCCAGGCAGGTTTCCCCCAGCAACAGCGTGCGCCCGGCCATCAGCCAACGGGCAAGCCCCATGTAAATCATGCCCAGCGCCAAGGCACTGAACGCCGCTGCGAACTCCAGATGCTGCACCAAGGCGAACTGCAAGCCGAAACCCACCAGCGGCGGACCGAACAGCAGCGTGCCGTCGACATAGTCGCCCTTGCGCACCGACCACTGCAGCAGCGATTCGCGACTGCCCTCTGCCGGTGCATCGCCCATCTCCAGCAGCCTGCGCCGGGCGAACAGCAAACCAATGGCCAGGTACATCAGGAAAAACAAAATCAGAAACGGCTCGGTACTCCACAACTGCTCCGGCGAGTAGGAGCGCAGGCCCCAGGCGAAACCGATGCCGAAGGTGCCGCTGAACCCGATGACATTCAACAGCCGCCAGGCCTTGAACCAGGCGATGGCGAAGATGCCGGCATTGAGCAGGGCAAAGTAGCCGAACAGCGCGACGTGGCTGCCGGCGCCGGTGGAGGCCAGCAGCGGCGCGGCGAATCCACCCAGTGCGGCAGCGGCGGCCAGCCCCAGGGAGTCCTGGGTAATGGCGAGAATTGCTGAACAGACCGTCACCGCCACCAGCAGGCCAAACCCCGCCGAGGAATCGAGCAGCGGATGCAGGCGCATCGCGGCAAACACCGTCAGGTACAACACGGCGATCCCGGCGCCTTGCAGGATCAACGCGTAACTGCTGTTGCGCGCTCGCAACCACCAACCCAGCCCGAGCAACCCCAAGGCTGCCGCTGCAACGCCTGCGTAACGCAATTCAACCGGCACCACCACGCCTTCGGTGGCATAGCGCAGCAGAAAGGCCAGGCCGAGGAACAGCAGCACCACGCCGACCCGCAGCACTGTATTGCCGCCGAACAACCAGGCGCGGGCGCGGCCGATGGCGCGATCGATGAGGTTCGGGGCACGCGGGGGGACCGGTGGTTGTGCCTGGCGAGCGATCGTCTCGGACTTCCAGGCATCGGCGGGCTGTGCACGAGCGGTTTCGGAGGCCGCGACGGCAATCGGCTCGAGCTCGGGCGGCAGTTCCCAGAGCAACTCCGGGGCTGCGGCAGGTGCTTCATTGAGGACGGTTTCAGGTGAGGCAAGCGGTTCGCGGGTTTCCGGCGCCTTGACGCCCGATGCTTCGAGCAGCGCCAGCCGTTGCTCGACCGCGTGCAGCGCTACCTGCGCCTGCTCCAGCAAACGCTGCTGCTCGACTGACTGCGAATCCATACGAGCCATGCGAAGGGCCTGGCCGATACCCAATCCGAGTAACGCGCCCAGCAGCGCATCGCTGAATGACTCGTCGAGTATCCAGCCGAGCACCAGCCCTATCAGCATGAACATCCATTGCATGGTCGATATCCCTAAGCGGCCCCATCGTGGGGCAAGTCCAAGCGGTACAGTGTCTGATCAGTCTAGTGTGAAAACACCACAACCCCTGTGGGAGCGAGCTTGCTCGCGATGAGGCCATGACATTCAGCATTGATGTTGAATGTCAGTGCGCTATCGCGAGCAGGCTCGCTCCCACAAGGGATTGTGGAGTGTTCGGAATCTGATGAACCCTGCCGCTCGGTAATCCGTCGCCTAGTATATCGATCCAGCCCGGCAACAACCGGGCCTTGCTCGCAGTTCTGGCTGAAAACTACTCCAGCGCCTTCCAGATTTCCGTGGCGTACTCGCGAATGGTCCGGTCCGACGAGAACCAGCCCATCCGTGCCGTGCTCAACACCGCTGAGCGCCACCACTCCTTCGAGTCGTGCCAATGGGTTTCGACGCGCATCTGGGCGTGCCAGTAGGAATCGAAGTCGGCGCAGACCAGGAAGCGGTCGTAGTCCACCAGCGAATCGATCAACCCGGCATAACGGGACGGATCATCCGGCGAGAACACCCCGCCACGAATCGCTTGCAGCACATCGTTCAGACGATGGGACGCAGCGATGTCCGGTGTGGCGTTGAACTCATGGTTCTGCTTGCGCGCCTCCACCTGCTGCGCGCTGAGGCCGAAGATGAACATGTGCTCGGCGCCAATGCGGTCGCACATTTCCACGTTGGCCCCGTCCAGGGTGCCGATGGTCAGCGCGCCGTTCAGGCCGAATTTCATGTTGCTGGTGCCGGACGCTTCGAAACCGGCGGTGGAGATCTGCTCGGACAAATCCGCCGCCGGAATGATGCTCTCCGCCAGGCTGACGTTGTAGTTGGGCAGGAACACCACTTTGAGCAAGCCGCGCACGGTCGGGTCGTTATTCACCACCCGGGCGATGTCGTTGGTCAGCTTGATGATCAGTTTGGCCTGGTGATAACTCGCGGCGGCCTTGCCAGCGAAGATCTTCACCCGTGGCACCCAGTCGATTTCAGGTTCCGCGCGAATCGCCTGGTACAAGGCCACGGTGTGCATCAGGTTGAGCAACTGGCGTTTGTATTCGTGGATTCGCTTGACCTGCACGTCGAACATCGCCGCCGGGTTGACCGCCACACCCAGCCGCTCATGAATCAGGTACGCCAGGGCTTTCTTGCTGTGCAGGCGTTGCTCGGCAAACGCCTTGCGGAATGCACTTTTCTCGGCGAACGGTTCGAGGGCGAGCAAACGCTTTTCCGGGTTATCCAGCACTTCGGGCCCGAGAGCATCGACCAGCATCGAGGTCAGCTCGGGGTTGGCCTGATACAGCCAGCGACGGAAGGTGATGCCGTTGGTTTTGTTGTTGATCCGCTCCGGGTAGAGCTTGTGCAGTTCGGAGAACACCGTTTGGCGCATCAGCTGCGTGTGCAGCCCGGACACACCGTTGATGCTGTGGGAACCGAGAAACGCCAGGTTGCCCATGCGCACACGGCGTCCGTTGTCTTCCTCGATCAGCGACACCGCGCGCAGCACGTCGAAGTCGTGGATGCCTTTGGCCCGCAGGGAGTCGATGTGCTGGGCGTTGATCAGGTAAATGATCTGCATGTGCCGTGGCAGCATGCGTTCCATCAAGCCGACCGGCCAGGTTTCCAGCGCTTCGGGGAGCAATGTGTGGTTGGTGTAGGACAGCGTATCGACGGTGACCTGCCACGCCGCATCCCACGCCACGTCATAGACGTCGACCAGTTGCCGCATCAGTTCAGCCACGGCAATCGAGGGATGGGTGTCGTTGAGCTGGATAGAGGCGTGATCGCCCAGGGTCAGCACCGAGGTGTGCATGTTGCGATGGCGGCGCAGCAGATCCTGCAATGAGGCGGCGACGAAGAAATACTCCTGGCGCAGGCGCAATTCCTGGCCGGCCTCGGTGCTGTCCGCCGGGTACAGTACCCGAGAGATGCTTTCGGCCCGGGCCACTTCGGCCACGGCGCCCAGGTGGTCGCCGGCGTTGAAACGCTCCAGATGCAGATCTTCCATGGCCCGTGCGCGCCACAAACGCAGCGTGTTGACGCTTGCCCCGCGCCAACCGACCACAGGCGTGTCATACGCAATGGCCCGGACGGTTTCCACCGGGTGCCAGACCTGCCTGGACTTGCCGTTTTCATCGGTCACGGTCTCGACACTGCCACCGAAACCGATCGGGTAAACCACCTCCGGGCGCTCGAACTCCCACGGGTTGCCGAAATCCAGCCAGTGTTCGGTCTGCTCCTGTTGCCAGCCGTCGACGATGGCCTGGCGAAACAAGCCATGTTCGTAACGAATACCGTAGCCATGACCGGCGATGCCGAGGGTCGACATGCTTTCCAGGAAACACGCTGCCAGACGCCCGAGGCCGCCGTTGCCCAGGGCCGCATCGGGCTCCAGCAAGCGAATGCGCTCAAGGTCGACGCCGAGTTCGGTCAGGGCTTCGCGGGCCACGTCGAGCAGGCCGAGGTTGCTCAGGCTGTCGAAGAGCAACCGGCCGATGAGAAATTCCAGGGAGAGGTAATAAACGCGCTTCTGGCCTTTGCGGTAGATCTGCCGCGTGTGGTCCATCCAGTGCTCGACCATGTGATCCCGCGCGGCCAGGGCAATGGCTTCGAACCAGTCGTGGTCGAAGGCGTGATCCGGGTCTTTACCCACTGCATAAGTGAGTTTGGTCAAGACGGCGTCGCGGAATGCGGCCACCTCTGCTTCGCGAACAAGTGGTTCTTGAGTCATCGATAGGACCTCGAGCGAGCTTGGAATTGTCTGAGCCTAGACGGTCTGACAGGCGGTAGAGGCTCTGGTTCGGCAGTTTTTCCTTTGAATGCGAGCTGGATCGACATTGCGTTGTCTTGTGCCTGAATCAATGCAGGGCTCGTGCCTATTTTCCGGTTGTTTGCGCCGTCTGTGAAAAAAACTGGCGAAAGGTTGTTCAAAAATCCACCAGTCCCGGTATGATCGCGCGCCCTGATGCACACGCTGGTAACAACCGATGATGAAGCCGAACCTGATCGCCGCCGCGGAGATCGACCGCCTCGATACCTGGGCCAAGTACTCTGCCCCGATGTGCGGCTCGTGCATGTCCAGCTGCTGCACCCTGCCGGTCGAGGTCAAGATCAAGGATCTGATTCGCATCGGCGTGGTCGATGAGTTCGAGCTGGGCGATCCGCCGAAGAACATCGCCAAGCGCCTGCAAAAGGAAGGTCTGGTCGAGCGCTTCAACCAGAAGTCAGGAATCTTTACCCTCCAGCGCATGAGCAACAACGATTGCCTGTATCTGGATCGTAAGAGCCGTCTGTGCACTATTTATGAAAAGCGCCCGGATACCTGCCGCAATCACCCGAAAATCGGCCCGCGGCCGGGGTATTGCGCGTACAAGCCGAAAGAAGTGGAGCGCGAGCGGAGTTCGCGGAGTATCGAGCGGTTCTGATATTTCCTGAAACCAGTGGCGGCTGATCGGCCGCCATCGCGAGCAAGCTCGCTCCCACAGGGGTTCTGTGGTGTTCACACAATTTGTGGTTCACCTCGAACACTGTGGGAGCGAGCTTGCTCGCGATGAGGCCAGTACAAGCGCCACACAAACCCCAGACAAACAAAAACGCCCCCGGCCTTGCGGTCGGGGGCGTTTTTTTGTCAGCTAACTAAATGACTTAGTTACCGGACTTCTTGGCAGCGCGGGTACGCTCGCTTTCGCCCAGGATCTTCTTGCGAAGACGGATGGACTTAGGCGTGACTTCACACAACTCGTCTTCTTGTACGAATTCCAGAGCTTGCTCCAGAGTGAAGCGTACAGGCGGAACCAGAGCGATGGTTTCGTCTTTACCCGAAGCACGCATGTTGTCGAGCTTCTTGCCTTTGGTTGGGTTAACACCCAGGTCGTTGTCGCGGCTGTTCAGACCAACGATTTGACCTTCATAGATGTCCTGGCCGTGTTCGATGAACAGCTTGCCACGCGACTGCAGGGTTTCCAGCGAGTAGGTCAGTGCCTTACCGGTAGCAACCGATACCAGCACGCCGTTCTGACGGCCGGACATGTCACCGGACTTCATGGTGTCGTAACGGTCGAAGATCGAGGTCAGGATGCCTGCACCGGAGGTCAGGGTCAGGAACTCGTTACGGAAACCGATCAGACCACGGGCCGGGATGTTGTACTCAAGGCGCACACGGCCCTTGCCATCCGGAACCATGTTGGTCAGGTCGCCTTTACGGATACCGATCTGTTCCATGATCGCGCCCTGGGATTCTTCCGGCAGGTCGATGGTCACGTTTTCGTACGGTTCGTGCTTGACGCCATCAACCATACGGATGATCACTTCCGGACGACCAACACCCATTTCGAAGCCTTCGCGACGCATGGTTTCGATCAGTACCGAGAGGTGCAGCTCACCACGGCCGGAGACTTTGAACTTGTCGGCGGTGTCGCCTTCTTCAACGCGCAGAGCAACGTTGAACAGCAGCTCCTTGTCCAGACGTTCCTTGATGTTACGGCTGGTCACGAACTTGCCTTCTTTACCGCAGAAAGGCGAGTCGTTTACCTGGAAGGTCATGGAAACGGTTGGTTCGTCAACGGTCAGCGGCTTCATCGCTTCGACGTTCAGTGGGTCGCACAGGGTGTCGGAGATGAACAGCTGGTCGAAGCCACTGATGCAGACGATGTCGCCAGCCAAAGCTTCTTCAACGTCAATGCGGTGCAGGCCGTGGTGACCCATCAGCTTCAGGATACGACCGTTGCGCTTCTTGCCGTCAGCGTCGATAGCGACGACCGGAGTGTTCGGCTTGACGCGACCGCGAGCGATACGGCCAACGCCGATCACACCCAGGAAGCTGTTGTAGTCCAGTGCGGAGATCTGCATCTGGAACGGACCGTCACGGTCGACTTTCGGCGCTGGTACGTTGTCGACGATCGACTGGTACAGCGGGGTCATGTCTTCAGCCATTTCAGTGTGGTCCAGACCGGCAATACCGTTCAGGGCCGAGGCGTAGACGACTTTGAAGTCCAGCTGTTCTTCGGTAGCACCCAGGTTGTCGAACAGGTCGAAGATCTGGTCCAGAACCCAGTCCGGACGCGCGCCTGGACGGTCAACCTTGTTGATGACCACGATTGGACGCAGGCCAGCTTCGAAAGCCTTCTTGGTCACGAAACGGGTTTGCGGCATAGGGCCGTCTTGAGCGTCAACCAGCAGCAGAACGGAGTCGACCATCGACATTACGCGTTCAACTTCGCCGCCGAAGTCGGCGTGGCCCGGGGTGTCCACGATGTTGATGTGGTAGCCGTTCCAGTTGATGGCGGTGTTTTTCGCCAGAATGGTAATACCGCGCTCTTTTTCCTGGTCGTTGGAGTCCATCACGCGCTCGTCGTTGAGCTCGTTGCGCTCCAGGGTGCCGGATTGACGCAGGAGTTTGTCTACCAGGGTGGTCTTACCATGGTCAACGTGGGCAATGATGGCGATGTTGCGTAGATTTTCGATCACTTGTGTATCTCGATCAGAGGATTCGGTGTGCTGACAAGTCTTGGCAGCGATTAACAGTAGCGTCCGTGAAAGCCGTTACAGCTTGACGGTGGCATCGGGGGGCCGGTGACGCAGGCCACAGGCAAACAGCCCCGGGCACTTAGCTCGGTCGATAAACGCGCACATTGGCATGCCCCTCACTGAGCAAATGGTGGGCATGCAGGCGACTCATCACGCCTTTGTCGCAATACAGCAGGTACTGGCGAGTAGGGTCCAGTTCCTTGAAACGAGCGTTCACTGCATAAAACGGCATCGTTTGTACCTCGATGCCAGCGAGTTCCAGCGGGTCGTCTTCAGCGGCATCCGGGTGACGGATGTCGATGACGATCTGACCGGCCAGCGCTTCGCTGACTTCTTCAATCTGCAAGTCCTGGCCCAATTCATCGATCACACGATCGATCGGCACCAGTTTGGCGTTTTCGAGCGCACGCTCGAGTACCGCCATATCGAATTCTTTCTCTTCATGCTCGACGCGATAGCGCTTGGCCGCGGTCTTCGGATTGACCGAGATGACGCCGCAGTATTCCGGCATGTGCCGGGCGAAATCGGCGGTACCGATTTCGTTGGCCAGGTCGATGATGTCCTGCTTGTGGCTGGCGATCAGCGGACGCAACACCAGCTTGTCGGTCACGCAATCGATCACTGACAGGTTCGGCAGCGTCTGGCTCGATACCTGGGAGATCGCCTCACCAGTGACCAGCGCCTCGATGTGCAGTCGATCGGCAATTTGGGAGGAAGCGCGCAACATCATACGCTTCAATACTACGCCCATATGACTGTTATCGACTTTGCCGAGAATTTCGCCCAGCACTTCTTCGAACGGCACACTGACAAATAGCACGCGTTGGGAGCTGCCGTACTTCTTCCAGATGAAATGCGCGACTTCCATGACGCCCAGTTCGTGGGCACGTCCGCCCAGATTGAAGAAGCAGAAATGCGCCATCAGGCCGCGGCGCATGATCTGGTAGGCCGCTACGGTGGAATCGAAGCCGCCGGACATCAGCACCAGGGTCTGCTCCAGCGCGCCTAGCGGATATCCGCCGATGCCGTTGTGCTGGCTGTGGATCACGAACAACCGTTGGTCGCGAACTTCGATCCGGACTTCGATTTCCGGCTTTTTCAGGTCGATCCCGGCGGCACCACACTGACGGCGCAACTGGCTGCCGACATATTTTTCGATATCGATGGAGCTAAATGGGTGCTTGCCGGCACGCTTGCAACGCACCGAGAAAATCTTGCCGGACAGTGCATCACCGTAGTGCTGCTTGCACTTTTCAACGATGTCGTCGAAATCGCCCAGCGGGTATTCATCGATCTGCAGGAAATGCGCGATGCCCGGCATGCAGCTCAGGCGCTCGCCCATCTCCTTCAAGGCCTTGGGGTCGCTGACACGGGTTTCCAGCTCGAGGTTGTCCCACACGCCGTTCACCACCACGGCCGGGTCCAGATCGCGGAGCACGGCACGGATGTTCTTGGCCAATTGACGGATGAAACGCATCCGTACCGGGCGGCTCTTGATGGTGATCTCGGGGAAGACTTTTACGATTAATTTCATGGAAACAGCGCGCGCATGGCCTGCCGAAAAAGGGGGGCGCGGATTATAGCGGAAATTGCTCAAGGTTTAACCAGTTAATGTGCAGAAGGTTTTGCGCGCACCAAAACAGGTCATTTATTGAAATGAACGCCACATTGTAGGGCGGGATTTTCCGCTTTAAGGTACTTTTCCGCCTGACAGGCGTGAAATTGGGGCAAAAAACCCATGGTGGGGCACTGGCATGCAATTTGCTCCCTTGTGAGGCAGGTTGCCTTGGCAGAGTATTCGCGCCGGCATCACCCACATTTAAGGGCATCCATTACTAGCCCGAAGCCACCCGGAGGACACTATGTCGAAGTCGGTTCAACTCATCAAAGATCATGACGTCAAGTGGATTGATCTGCGCTTCACGGACACCAAAGGCACTCAGCACCACGTGACCATGCCGGCTCGCGATGCGCTGGATGACGACTTCTTCGAAGTCGGCAAAATGTTCGACGGTTCCTCCATCGCTGGCTGGAAAGGCATCGAAGCCTCCGACATGATCCTGATGCCGGACGACTCCACCGCTGTTCTGGACCCGTTCACCGAAGAACCGACCCTGATCCTGGTCTGCGACATCATCGAACCTTCGAGCATGCAAGGCTACGACCGCGACCCACGTGCGATCGCCAAGCGCGCCGAAGAGCACCTGAAAGCCACCGCTATCGGTGACACCGTATACGCCGGTCCAGAGCCAGAGTTCTTCATCTTCGACCAGGTGAAGTTCAAGTCCGACATTTCCGGCTCCATGTTCAAGATCTACTCTGAACAAGGTTCGTGGATGTCCGACCAGGACATCGAAGGCGGCAACAAAGGCCACCGTCCTGGCGTCAAAGGCGGCTACTTCCCGGTTCCACCGTTCGACCACGATCACGAAATCCGTACCTCCATGTGCAACGCACTGGAAGAAATGGGCCTGACCGTTGAAGTTCACCACCACGAAGTGGCGACTGCCGGCCAGAACGAAATCGGCGTCAAGTTCAACACCCTGGTGAAGAAAGCCGACGAAACCCAAACCCTGAAGTATGTCGTACACAACGTAGCCGATGCCTACGGCCGCACCGCGACCTTCATGCCTAAGCCTCTGTACGGCGACAACGGCTCGGGTATGCACGTACACATGTCCATCTGGAAAGATGGCAAGAACACCTTCGCAGGCGAAGGCTATGCCGGTCTGTCCGATACCGCTCTGTACTTCATCGGCGGCATCATCAAGCACGGTAAGGCCCTGAACGGCTTCACCAACCCGGCGACCAACTCCTACAAGCGTCTGGTTCCAGGCTTCGAAGCTCCAGTGATGCTGGCCTACTCGGCTCGCAACCGCTCCGCTTCGATCCGCATTCCTTACGTGTCGAGCCCGAAAGCCCGTCGTATCGAAGCACGCTTCCCGGATCCGGCTGCCAACCCATACCTGTGCTTCGCCGCACTGCTGATGGCTGGCCTGGACGGCATCCAGAACAAGATCCACCCTGGCGACGCCGCTGACAAAAACCTGTATGACCTGCCGCCTGAAGAGGCCAAAGAGATCCCACAAGTTTGCGGCAGCCTGAAAGAAGCCCTGGAAGAGCTGGACAAAGGTCGTGCGTTCCTGACCAAAGGCGGCGTTTTCAGCGACGACTTCATCGACGCTTACATCGCCCTGAAAAGCGAAGAAGAAATCAAGGTACGTACCTTCGTACACCCACTGGAATACGAGCTGTACTACAGCTGCTGATCCGGTAGCGCCGCAACACGCGGCGTGACAAAAAGAGGCCTCCTTCGGGAGGCCTTTTTTGTGGGCAACTTCCGACAATGAAACCCGACATCTCCTCGGGCACACACAGCATCGTCCGGCATCAACCAGCTTGAATGACTCGTAGCCTGCTCACTACCTGCAATCAACGGATGGAATGATGAAAACCTTCCCACTCAAGACGCTACTGGCCGCTCTCACCGCCCTCGCCCTTCTAGGCTGCACGACAAAACCCCCATCGACAGAAATCAAACGGGAAATCCTGCTTCAAAGCAGCAAGTCGTGGGATAGCACACCTTACATTCGCTACCCGGATGCCGCGCCCGAGCTGACAGTGCTCAAACTCACGATCCCTGCCAATAGCAAACTCCCCTGGCACACCCATCCGACTCCCAACGCGGCTTACATCCTCTCAGGCGAGCTGACAGTCGAAGACAGGAACAGCGGCCAGACCCGGCGCATCAAACAAGGCGAAGCGCTGGCCGAAATGGTCAATATCACTCATCGCGGCGTCACCGGCGATGAACCGGTAGAACTTGTTGTGTTCTATGCTGGCAGCGAAGGCATTCCATTGGCGGAGTAGTCTTTGCTTCACACAGGGAGTCCGAATGCGGCCACTGTTATTACTTCTACTGCTGTCCTTCAATTTTCCCGTGATGGCCCAAATCTACAAATACACCGATGCCGCCGGTAATACCGCCTACAGCAATCAACCGCCCGCTGGTGCTGACGCCCGGGCGGTTGATTTGCCGCCGCTCAACAGCATCGAACGCCAACCGCCCAGCGATCCTGCACAACCTCAGGCCGGTAATGGCGCCGAGCCAATCCACGGTGCCTACGAAAAACTGGAACTCACCGGCCTGCCCACCACCGAAGCCCTGCGCGCAAACAACGGTACTTTCACGGTAAGTGTGCTGATCAAGCCGCGCCTGCAAGGTCCCCACCTGCTGCGCCTGCTGCTGGACGGCCAGCCCTACGGCCAGCCAGGCAACGTGCCGACCCTGCAACTGGTGAACATCGATCGCGGCGAACACCGCCTCGCCGTGCAAGTGATCGATGGCGAAAACGTTGTGCAGCAAAGCCCTGCGGTGACATTCACCGTACAGCGGGTGCACAAGCCTTGAAGGCCTGGGCACTGATCGCCTGCCTGATCGCCCTGCCCGCGTCGGCAGAGGTCTTCATGTATGTCGACGCCCAGGGCAATCGGGTTTTCACCGACCAGCCCAAACCCGGCAACGCCAAGCGCGTACCGCTGACAACGAGCAATCGAATAGCGGCCAACCCCACCAGTGCAGCGTCGCTGCTTGCCCAGAGCAGTCCTGAAGTACAAGCGCTGTTCCACTATGAGGTGCTGCGCATCCTGATCCCGGAACCCGACGCAACCATCCGCAGCAACACCGGCGAAGTCATCGTCAGCGCCACCAACGAACCCGCCCTGCAACCCGGTCACCGCTACCGATTGCTGCTCGACGGTCAGCCCTCCGCCGAACCCGACCTGAGCCCGGTGTTCGCTTTGAGCAACATCGATCGCGGCAGCCATACCCTGTCTGTGGAAATCCTCGACGAACAGGGGCGCATCCTCGAACGCACCGCCAACCAACCTTTCCACATGCAGCGCACGTCTCTCGCCCAGAAGCGCAGGATCAAACCCTGCACTCTCGAAGACTACGGCCAGCGGCCGGAATGCCCGCTCAGCGACAAGCCCGGCGAAGAAAAAAATCCTTTCCTGCGACTTTTCTAACCTCGTTCAGCTTTGCGCACTATATTGGTGCAATTGCTTGCACCGTACTCACATTCCAACCCATTTTGGTTCGAAAGTACCCGCAGAAGCTGGCAGACCGCCACGCAAACGAGCGTCAAACGTCCGTTTCAGGCGCTGAACGCTTCTTTTCGGAGCCTTGGTTTGGTTTTTGCATTTTGCCCGTACCAGCGTTTTTTTTTGCGCATGCTCTGCCCTAAAAGAGGTCCCGATGACCATTAGCGACGCACTCCACCGTTTGCTACTCGACAACCTCACCACTGCCACCATCCTGCTCGACGCCGAACTGCGCCTCGAGTACATGAACCCGGCGGCGGAGATGCTGCTGGCCATCAGCGGCCAGCGCAGCCATGGACAGTTCATCAGTGAGTTGTTTACCGAATCGACCGAGGCGCTGAACTCGTTGCGCCAGGCCGTCGAACAGGCGCACCCGTTCACCAAGCGCGAAGCCATGCTCACCGCCCTCACCGGCCAGACCCTGACCGTCGACTACGCGGTAACGCCGATCCTGAGCAACGGCGACACGCTGCTGCTGCTCGAAGTCCACCCCCGAGACCGCCTGCTGCGGATCACCAAGGAAGAAGCACAGCTGTCGAAACAGGAAACCAGCAAGATGCTGGTGCGCGGCCTTGCCCATGAAATCAAGAACCCCTTGGGCGGGATTCGCGGCGCGGCACAATTGCTCGCCCGGGAACTGCCGGAAGAAAGCCTGCGCGACTACACCAACGTCATCATTGAAGAAGCCGACCGCCTGCGTAACCTGGTCGATCGCATGCTCGGCTCCAACAAGCTGCCGTCGCTGGCCATGTGCAATGTCCACGAAGTGCTTGAGCGTGTCTGCCATCTGGTGGAGGCTGAAAGCCAGGGCTGCATCACCTTGGTGCGCGACTACGATCCAAGCATCCCCGACGTCCTGATCGATCGCGAACAAATGATTCAGGCAGTCCTGAACATCGTGCGCAACGCCATGCAGGCCATCAGCAGCCAGAACGAACTGCGCCTGGGCCGCATAAGCCTGCGCACCCGCGCCATGCGCCAGTTCACCATCGGCCACGTGCGCCATCGCCTGGTGACGAAGATCGAGATCATCGACAACGGTCCGGGCATCCCTGCAGAACTTCAGGAAACCATTTTCTTCCCCATGGTCAGCGGTCGTCCGGACGGTACCGGGCTGGGCCTGGCCATTACCCAGAACATCATCAGCCAGCACCAGGGCCTGATCGAATGTGACAGCCACCCCGGCCACACCACCTTCTCGATCTTTCTGCCACTGGAACAAGGAGCCACATCGACATGAGCCGTAGTGAAACCGTGTGGATCGTCGATGACGACCGTTCTATCCGTTGGGTCCTGGAAAAAGCCTTGCAACAGGAAGGCATGACCACGCAAAGCTTCGACAGCGCCGATGGCGTGATGAGCCGCCTGGCGCGCCAGCAGCCGGACGTGATCATCTCCGACATCCGCATGCCCGGTGCCAGCGGCCTGGAGCTTCTGGCGCGGATTCGCGAACAGCACCCACGGCTACCAGTGATCATCATGACCGCGCACTCCGATCTGGACAGCGCTGTCGCGTCCTATCAGGGCGGCGCTTTCGAGTACCTGCCCAAGCCGTTCGATGTCGACGAGGCGGTTTCCCTGGTCAAGCGCGCAAACCAGCACGCTCAGGAGCAACAAGGCCTGGAAGTTGCCCCGACCCTGACCCGCACCCCGGAAATCATCGGCGAAGCGCCGGCGATGCAGGAAGTGTTTCGCGCCATCGGACGCTTGAGCCACTCCAACATCACCGTGCTGATCAATGGTGAATCGGGTACCGGTAAAGAACTGGTGGCCCATGCGCTGCACCGTCACAGTCCGCGGGCGGCTTCGCCGTTCATCGCGCTGAACATGGCGGCGATCCCCAAAGACCTGATGGAATCCGAACTGTTCGGCCACGAGAAAGGCGCATTCACGGGCGCGGCCAACCTGCGTCGCGGGCGTTTCGAACAAGCCGATGGCGGTACGCTGTTCCTCGACGAAATCGGTGACATGCCCGCCGACACCCAGACCCGCTTGCTGCGGGTACTGGCCGATGGCGAGTTCTACCGCGTCGGCGGTCATGTGCCGGTGAAGGTCGATGTGCGCATCATCGCTGCGACTCACCAAAATCTGGAAACCCTGGTGCATGCCGGGAAATTCCGTGAGGACTTGTTCCATCGCCTCAACGTGATCCGTATCCATATCCCGCGCCTGTCGGACCGTCGCGAAGACATCCCGACCCTGGCCAAGCACTTCCTCGGCCGCGCCGCCCAGGAGCTGGCAGTCGAGCCGAAGCTGCTGAAAAGCGAAACCGAGGAATACCTGAAGAACCTGCCGTGGCCCGGCAACGTGCGTCAGCTGGAGAACACCTGCCGCTGGATCACGGTGATGGCTTCGGGCCGCGAAGTTCATATCGGCGATCTGCCGCCGGAGCTGCTGAGCCTGCCTCAGGACTCGGCGCCCGTGACCAACTGGGAACAGGCCCTGCGCCAGTGGGCTGACCAGGCGCTGGCCCGTGGTCAGTCGAGCCTGCTCGACAGCGCCGTGCCGGCCTTCGAGCGGATCATGATCGAGACCGCCCTCAAACACACCGCCGGTCGCCGCCGCGATGCCGCCGTCTTGCTGGGTTGGGGCCGCAACACCCTGACGCGCAAGATCAAGGAATTGGGGATGAAGGTTGATGGCGGGGATGATGATGAGGGGGATGAGGGTTAAGTTGGGCTAAGCCCTTCAACAATCGCTGGTGACGGACCTCTTTGTGGTTCACACCAAACAATGTGGGAGCGGGCTTGCTCGCGAAAGCGGTGTGTCATTCAACATCGATGTTGAATCTGATGGCCTCTTCGCGAGCAAGCCCGCTCCCACATTCAGAGCTGCGTGCACCGACTGAATGCACCGTGAACCGCAATCGCGCACGGTAACCGTCCTGAAACCTCGCCGCAAAACTCGACACAACCTGCCACCCAAAAACACGAAAGCCCCGTTCTACGGGGCTTTCAGCGTTTTAAGGAATTTTTTGTTTCGCATTGTTAAAACCTGGCACGCCCCCTGCAATAACCCTTTCAAGTGAATCAGTTCACCCACCCGGTTTCGGGGACCTTGGTACAGGCAGGCCGGGGATTCCCCTCTTTACATCGGGCTCACACCGCACCCGCGACGAGCCCAGCCGTTTTGGGGCCCTTGATACAGGCAGGTCAGGGGTTCCTTCTTTACACCAGGCTCACACCGCACTCGCGACGAGCCTCCCGTTTCGGGAACCTTGGTACAGGCAGGCCGGGGATTCCCTCTTTTATTGCTCTCGGAGATGGATCTCCAGCCGCCAGCGGTCATCGACCTCGCTACCGGCCCACTCACCCTGCAGGGGCCGGGCCGCTACCAGTGTCAGCAACAACCCCCCATCGCTCAAACGTACCCGCCAGTTCACGTCCTTGCCGCCGAGCTTGAGCTGACCTTTGTGCGCCTTGCCCTCGGCGCCAAACAGCAGCGCGACACTGCCATCAACCATCTCGCCGTGGGTCTTGGGTTCGTTGTTGAACCACACCACCAGCCCGTCGTTCGTCACTTCCACCTGCTGCAACTGACTGGGGTCTGGCGTGGTCAGGCGACCGATCATCATCCCGACCATCACCCCGACAATCGCCAGCGAGCCCATTACCCGCAGGAATAGTTTCGAACGCACGCCGGCTTGCGGCGTAGAATGCGCGTCATCTTTACCTTCGGAGCCGTGCATGTTTCACGTCATCCTTTTCCAACCAGAAATTCCGCCGAATACCGGCAACGTTATCAGGCTGTGCGCCAACAGTGGCTGCCACCTACATTTGATCGAACCGCTGGGCTTCGAGATGGACGACAAGCGTCTGCGCCGGGCCGGCCTCGATTACCACGAGTATGCCACCCTGCAACGCCACGCGGACCTCGCCAGCTGCCTGGAGAGCCTCGGCCATCCACGACTGTTCGCCTTCACCACCAAGGGCTCGCGGCCGTTCCACGATGCCAGCTTCGTTCCGGGCGACGCGTTCCTGTTCGGTCCGGAAAGCCGGGGCTTGCCCGCCGAAGTGCTGGACGCCCTGCCCGGCGAGCAACGCCTGCGCCTGCCGATGCGCGAGGGCTGCCGCAGCCTGAATCTGTCGAATACCGTGGCGGTGGCCGTTTACGAAGCCTGGCGTCAGAACGACTTCAAATAACACCGCATAATAAATGTGGGAGCGGGCTTGCTCGCGAAGGGGTCATCAGCTTCAACATGAATGTTGACTGAAAAACCGCTTTCGCGAGCAAGCCCGCTCCCACATTGGACTTGCTTCGACGCTCAGAAATGCTTACTGAACGGTCGGAGTCTCGCCAGCAGCCTGCATGCGTTGCAGCTCTTGCGCGTACAGCGCATCGAAGTTCACCGGAGCCAGCATCAGTGCCGGGAACGAACCGCGGGTCACCAGGCTGTCCAGGGTTTCGCGAGCGTACGGGAACAGGATGTTCGGGCAGAACGCACCCAGGGTGTGGCTCATCGAAGCGTCATCCAGGTTCTTGATCAGGAAGATACCGGCCTGTTGCACTTCAGCGATGAACGCCACTTCGTCACCGTTTTTCACGGTAACCGACAGGGTCAGCACGACTTCGTGGAAGTCAGCTTCCAGCGTCTTCTGACGGGTGTTCAGATCCAGAGCGACGCTCGGCTCCCACTGCTGGCGGAAGATCGCCGGGCTTTTTGGAGCTTCGAAGGACAGGTCACGCACATAAATGCGCTGCAAGGAGAATTGCGGTGCAGTTTCTTCTTCGTTCGCAGCAGTGTTCTGTTGGTCAGTCATCGCAGATCCTTCTTGATCCAGTGTTCATTTAGGTTTGCTTGTTTGGGGTATTGCCGTCAGGCCCTGAGCAGCGCGTCGAGCTTGCCGGCGCGGTCCAGGGCGAACAAATCATCACAACCGCCCACATGAGTGCTGCCGATCCAGATTTGCGGCACGGACGTACGTCCGGCCTTCTGGGCCATCGCAGCGCGCACCTGCGGCTTGCCATCGACCTTGATCTCTTCGAAGGCCACGCCTTTGTTCTCGAGCAGGTACTTGGCTCGCGAGCAGTAAGGGCAGTAATCGCTGGAATAGACGACGACGCTACTCATATCACTTCACCAACGGCAGATTGTCGGCTTTCCAGCTGGAGATACCGCCGGACAGCTTGGCGGCGGTGAAGCCGGATTTCATCAATTCGCGGGCGTGGGTGCCAGCGGTCTGGCCCATGGCATCGACCAGGATGATGGTCTTGGCCTTGTGCTTTTCCAGCTCGCCAACGCGGGCGGTCAGTTTGTCCTGAGGAATGTTCAGCGCGCCGACAATGTGACCGGCGGCGAAATCCTTGGTCGGACGAATGTCGATCACTACGCCTGCGTCCTTGTTGACCAGGCCGGTCAGTTCGCCGGTGCTCAGGCTGCGGCCGCCGCCCTGCATTTGATAGGCAATCAGCAACGCCAGCAGAACGACGAAGATACCGACGAGAATGTAGTGGTTAGTGGCGAATTCAATCAGGTGAGCAACCATCGAAGGAGGTTCCAGGGCGTTAAAATGTCGGCCAGTATACACAGCCACTATGGTGGGCCAAACCCCGTCCGGCGGTGACGCGGCCGGAACTTCGCTTTAAACTGCGACTCCCTTTTCCATTACCCCTTTTACCTCAGCCACGAGTGGATTCCATGACTACCACGCCTAAACCTTTGGTCCTGATGATTCTCGACGGCTTCGGTCACAGTGACAGCCCCGAATCCAATGCCATCTATGCGGCCAGGAAGCCGGTACTCGACCGTTTGTGGGCCACCGTGCCGAACGGCCTGATCTCGGGCAGCGGCATGGACGTCGGCCTGCCGGATGGCCAGATGGGCAACTCCGAAGTCGGCCACATGAACCTGGGCGCCGGTCGTGTGGTGTACCAGGACTTCACTCGCGTGACCAAATCGATCCGCGACGGCGAGTTCTTCGAGAACCCGACCATCTGCGCTGCCGTAGACAAAGCCGTCGCCGCCGGCAAAGCCGTGCATTTCATGGGCCTGCTGTCCGATGGCGGCGTGCATAGCCACCAGGATCACCTGGTCGCCATGGCCGAACTGGCCTTCAAGCGCGGCGCACAAAACATCTACCTGCACGCGTTCCTCGACGGCCGCGACACGCCGCCGAAAAGCGCGCAGTCGTCGATCGAACTGCTCGACGCGACCTTCCAGGCCCTGGGCAAAGGCCGGATCGCCAGCATCATCGGCCGCTACTACGCCATGGACCGCGACAACCGTTGGGACCGCGTGTCCCAGGCCTACAACCTGATTGTCGATGGCCAGGGCGAATTCAACGCCGCCACCGCCCAGGAAGGCCTGCAAGCGGCCTACGAGCGTGGCGAGAGCGACGAATTCGTCAAGGCCACCTCCATTGGTGAGCCGGTAAAAGTCGAAGACGGCGATGCCGTGGTATTCATGAACTTCCGCGCCGACCGTGCCCGCGAGCTGACCCGCGTGTTCGTCGAAGACAACTTCAGTGAGTTCGAGCGTGCCCGCCAGCCGAAACTGGCCGGCTTCGTCATGCTGACCCAATACGCCGCCAGCATCCCTGCGCCGTCGGCTTTCGCTGCCGGCAGCCTGGAAAACGTGCTGGGCGACTACCTGGCGAAAAACGGCAAGACCCAGCTGCGCATCGCCGAAACCGAAAAATATGCCCACGTGACCTTCTTCTTCTCCGGCGGCCGCGAAGAACCGTTCCCGGGCGAAGAGCGCATCCTGATTCCGTCGCCGAAAGTCGCCACCTATGACTTGCAGCCGGAAATGAGCGCACCGGAAGTCACCGACCGCATCGTCGACGCCATCGAAAACCAGCGTTACGACGTGATCGTGGTCAACTACGCCAACGGCGACATGGTCGGCCACAGCGGCGTGTTCGAAGCGGCGGTCAAGGCCGTTGAATGCCTGGACCTGTGCGTGGGTCGCATCGTCGATGCCCTGGAAAAAGTCGGCGGCGAAGCCTTGATCACCGCTGACCATGGCAACGTCGAGCAAATGTCCGATGAAACCACTGGCCAGGCGCACACTGCGCACACCACCGAGCCGGTACCGTTCATCTATGTCGGCAAGCGCGACCTGAAGGTCCGCGAAGGCGGCGTGCTGGCGGACGTGGCGCCGACCATGCTGAAGCTGCTGGGCCTTGAGCAACCGGCGGAAATGACCGGGACTTCGATTCTGGTCTGATTGGGTCTCCAAAACGCCACAAAACCTGTAGGAGCGAGCTTGCTCGCGATAGCAATCTGACAGCCAACATCTATGTTGAATGGTCGGACGCCATCGCGAGCAAGCTCGCTCCCACATCTATGGTTACCCCCTTTTCTGCAATACTGTTGTTGATGTCGTGTTTGGCTTGCTTTCATCTATCCGGCGTCTGAGTTGGGGTTGTCGCCCCGCGCCTCGATGAGAATCGATGCCCA
>NZ_JAHBDN010000056.1:0-56073 GCF_019956445.1 Pseudomonas sp. BF-R-19 | reverse complement strand
AATCTGAGCCATGATCAAACTCTTCAGTTCAAACATCTTTGGGTTTTGAGAAAACCCTAAACTTGGCTCAGCAATCGTTGGTTACATCTTTGATTTCTCGCGGAGTAACTTGTGATGCTGATAATCTGTTGACTAGCAGTCTGACTCCACAAGCACCCACACGAATTGCTTGATTCAGTTGTTAAAGAGCGGTTGGTTAAGATCTTTCGTCTCAACCGAGGCGCGCATTCTACAGCAGCCTCATTTGCTGTCAAGTGATTATTTTCAGAAGTTTTCAAAGTTTCCTTTGCAACTTCAACCACTTGCGCTTCAGATCTCTCATCAGCGGGAGGCGAATTCTACAGCGTTACACGCTGCTGTCAACACCTCTTTTTCAACTCCCTTTCGACTTCGATGACCTGAAGCAACCTGCTGCCGAAACCTGCGTAACTCTTTGTTTACCAAGGAGTTTTCCGTTTCGACTGCGCCGGAAGTGGGGCGAATTATAGACACCTGGAATCTGCCGTCAAGCACTGATTCAGGTTTCTATCGATATGTGTAAAAACACTGCTTATATATAGAGACGCCTACAGGGAATGCGCAGTATATTGCCCAACACAAATAGAAATACCCTTGATTCCTATATTTCGGACGATGCCACGCAATGAATGACCAGCCTCGCAGCCTAGCCTCTACCCTGTTCTCGGTTGGGCTGCTGCTCATAGCCATGGCATCGATCCAGTCCGGAGCCTCCCTGGCCAAAAGCATGTTCTCCGTTGTCGGCCCCCAGGGGACAACAACATTACGACTGATTTTTGCCAGCGTGATCATGATGCTGATACTGCGTCCATGGCGGGCAAAGCTCACCGCCAAGTCCCTGCGCACCGTCATCGTCTACGGGATGGCGCTGGGCGGCATGAACTTCCTCTTCTATATGTCGTTGCAAACCGTCCCGCTGGGCATCGCGGTGGCGCTTGAATTCACCGGCCCACTGGCGGTGGCGATCTACGCCTCGCGTCGCGCGATCGACTTTTTGTGGATCGCCTTGGCAGCCGTCGGCTTACTGTTACTGATACCGACGGGAGAAGCGACCGCCGGCATTGATCTGGTGGGTGCCGGTTATGCCTTGGGTGCCGGGGTCTGCTGGGCACTGTACATTTTGTTCGGTCAAAAAGCCGGGGCAGACAATGGCGTGCAAACCGCGGCACTGGGGGTAATGATCGCTGCGCTGTTCGTAGCCCCCATCGGTATTGTCCATGCTGGTTCCGCTCTGCTGACCCCATCATTGATCCCCGTGGCCCTTGGCGTCGCCATCTTGTCCACTGCCCTCCCCTACACCCTGGAGATGGTCGCGCTGACCCGCATGCCGGCCAGAACCTTCGGCACACTGATGAGTATCGAGCCTGCCTTCGGCGCGCTATCTGGCTTGCTGTTCCTTCATGAATACCTCTCGCTGTCACAATGGATGGCAATCATGTGCATCATTCTGGCATCCGTCGGCGCAACCATGACCATGAGCGCTGCCGCCAGGCCAGTAGTAACGGCAGATTGAGAGCGGATATGTCACGGGTCTGGTATTTGCCGCCCAATTAGGCCATGTTTAGCCCCGCAACCCAGAGTCATGCCACGGATAATTTCAGGTAGGGATATCGGTACGCGTCTCGCGAAAGCGAATGCAGCCAGACCCGGGCACAAGATCCGGGGACGCTATAAGGACAGTAATGAAACGAATTTTGATTTTGATCGCCGTACTTGCAATTGCGGGCTGCGCAGCGACCTCGGAAACACAGATCAAACATGGCAAGAAAGGGCTACACATCAACTGTTCCGGACTGTCTTCGTCCTGGGACAAGTGCTACGCCAGTGCAGCCAATTCCTGCGCACCCAAGGGATACAAGGTCATCGCCAAGTCGGGAGATGCCGTGGAAGAGCCCGGCGATTACCCGTTTGGCCTCAATCCTGCGGGCTATACCAGCCGCAGCATGATTGTCATCTGCAAATAGGCAGGGCTGTCGCGTCAGGTTCTCGGACTTGCGATCTGGCGGCCGATTTCCTCGTAACTGGACTTCAGCACTTTGCGCTGGATATCCGGGCTAGCCAGCATGCGCGCCACGACCAGCGCGCCAATACATTGCGACAGAATCGCCCATGCCAGGCTGTCGCTTTGCAGAACACCCGCCCAACGTTCATGAAGCCGACAAATCCAGTGCTCTGCCTGTTGACGGACAGTCACGTCGGAACGGGCAATTTCCGCCCCCAATGCCGGCAATGCACAACCGGTTTCCGGATTCTCGACGTGAGACATACTCAGGTACTGTTTCAAGCAACGCTCTAGCTTGTCACGGTCCTGCCCCTCCCCCAGTCGCGTCAGGCTATGCCCCAACTCACGCTCGACTATGCTTGCGAACAACTCGTCTTTCGACGAGAAGTGGCTATAGAAGGCGCCGCCACTCAAGCCAATCGCTTTCATCAGGCCGTCCACGCCCACCGTTGAAAATCCGGACTTCTTGGCCGATACCGCACTGCTTTCCAGCAGCTTTTGCCTGGTTTCCAGCTTGTGACTGGCCGAATAACGCATTGTCCTTCCCCCTGGATTGCTCGCCTTGACGCCTGTCGAATCATAGCATAACGTTCGTTTAGTTAACGATCGTTTACCAAAAGGGATCTACCCATGAATAACAAGAAAGTCGTACTGGTCGTCGGTGCAGGTGATTCCACGGGCGGCGCCATTGCCAAGCGTTTTGCCCGGGAGGGTTTTGTCGCCTGCGTCACCCGCCGCAGTGCGGACAAGCTCCAGCCACTGGTGGATGCGATCAGGGCCGATGGTGGCGAGGCCCACGGCTTTGCCTGCGACGCTCGCAAGGAAGACGATGTGGTGGCACTGGTCGAGCAGATCGAAAGCGAGATCGGCCCCATTGAGGCGTTCGTGTTCAACATCGGCGCCAACGTGCCGTGCAGCATTCTCGAAGAAACCGCCCGCAAGTATTTCAAGATCTGGGAAATGGCCTGTTTCTCGGGGTTTCTCAACGCCCGGGAAGTGGCCAAACGTATGGCCAAGCGCCGGCGCGGCACGATCCTGTTCACCGGTGCCACTGCAGGCCTGCGTGGCGCAGCCGGGTTCGCCGCATTTGCCGGTGCCAAGCACGGCATTCGAGCACTGGCGCAAAGCATGGCCCGAGAGCTCGGCCCGATGAACATTCACGTTGCCCATGTCGTCGTCGACGGCGCCATCGATACCGATTTCATCCGCGACAGCTTCCCCGAAAAATACGCAACCAAGGATCAGGACGGCATCCTCAACCCCGAACACATTGCCGAGAATTACTGGTACCTGCACAGCCAGCCCCGCGACGCCTGGACTTTCGAACTGGACCTTCGCCCCTGGAGCGAACGCTGGTAAGCCCTCCCCTACAACAATAAGCAGAGCGCACCGACCATGAGCAAAACCATAGAATTCCTTTTTGACCTAGGCAGCCCCACTACTTACCTGGCCTATACCCAGCTACCGGCAATCTGTGAGCAAACCGACAGTCAGCTGATCTACATCCCGATCCTGCTCGGCGGCGTGTTCAAGGCCACCGGCAACGCCTCACCGGCGACCATTCCGGCCAAGGGCCGCCACATGATTCAGGACCTCGACCGTTATGCCCGGCGCTACGGCGTGCCACTGAAGTTCAATCCGCATTTCCCGATCAACACCCTGGCGCTGATGCGTGCCGTGACCGGCATTCAGTTGCACCATCCCGAGCGTTTTGTCGCCTTCATTGATTGCCTGTTCAAGGCCCTCTGGGTCGACGGCCGCAACCTCAATGACCCGGCAACCGTGGCGGCGGTGCTGAGCGGCAACGGTTTCGATCCCAATTTGGTGCTGGCACTGACCGCCGACGAAACAGTCAAGGCAACGCTCAAGGACAATACCGACAAAGCGGTGCAGCGCGGCGTATTCGGCGTACCAAGCATGTTTGTCGATAACCAGCTGTACTTCGGCCAGGATCGACTGGACTTCGTACTCGAGGCCCTGAGTTAAATCTCGACCACCAACCGCCCCTTTGCCGCTCCTGACAAGAGCAGTACATGGGCGGCTTCTGCGGATTCCAACGTGAACGAGTGCGGGTCAAGCAATGGCGCGATCTTGCCCGCTTCAATCAACTGCGCCGCCTCGTGCAGAATCTCGCCGTGATGCTCACGCCCCTTGCCGGTCAGGAGCGGCAACAAAGTGAAGACACCGGAGTAAGTCGCCCCGCGGAAGGAAAGCGGTGCCAGGCTGTGCTGCCCCCACCCCAGGCAACTGAGCACATGACCGTGATACATCCGTGCCGCCTTGAATGACGCATCCAGCGTTTCACCCCCCACTGTGTCATAGACAATGTCGAAGCCCTCACCAGCCGTATGCTCAGCCACATAGTCTTCAACCGAAGACTTGCGGTAATCGATAAATGTCGCGCCGAACCCTTCGATAATCGACTGCTGCCCGGCAGAGCCCGTGGCAAAAACATCTGCGCCAAAAGCGCGGGCGATTTGCACCGCGACATGGCCAACACCACCGGCACCACCATGGATCAATACCTTCTGCCCGAGCCGAACGCGAGCCCGGTCGACCAGGCCTTCCCATGCGGTGATCAGCACCAGCGGCAAACCGGCAGCCTCACGCATGCTCAAGTTGTGTGGTTTGCGAGCCAACAGTCGCGCGTCGACCACCGCGTACTCGGCCAATGAACCTTGAATACCACCAATACCGGTGGCCATGGCATACACATCATCCCCCGGCAGCCAGCCATTGACGCCCTCCCCCAACGCCTCAACGGTTCCAGCCAGATCCATCCCCACTATCGCCGGCAATGGTTGAGCCGCATGGGTCGCCTGCCCGGAGCGGATTTTGCCGTCCAGCGGATTGACACCGCTGGCCTTGATCCAGACCAGTACCTGCCCCGCCTGCGGCACGGGCCGCGCAATGGAAACCAAACGTAACGGCGCATTGGCCGAGTCGACCATCAGAGCGCGCATATTCAGTGAGTCAGTCATTTCGCCATGTCCCATCAGTAGTGAATGCAAGCCCGATTTTGTCTTGCTCAACTCATGCCGATAAGACGCCATGCCGCTATAGTGATCATTCCATTACGGCATCAATGGGCGATCCCGTGGACAAACTCAATGCAATGGCGATTTTCGTGCGGGTGGTCGAACGAGGCAGTTTTTCCGCCGTTGCCCGGGAGTTGCAGACCAGCCAGCCGACCATCAGCAAAGTGTTGCAAGCACTGGAAACCCGATTGGGCGGAAAGCTGATTACCCGCAGTACCCGCAAATTGTCCCTGACGGACGAAGGTCAGCGGTACTACAACGAATGCCGACTCATCCTCGCCGCCGTGGACGCGGCGGAACATAGCTTTCAATCCGGTCGGGAAAGGGTCGCCGGACCGTTGAAAATCGGCTCGTCGGTCAGTTTCGGACGCTTGCAGATCGCCCCCCGCTTGCCGGACTTTCTCAAACACTACCCTGACGTACAGATCGACCTGCAACTGAGCGATCAAAACCAGGATCTGGTCAGTGAAGGGCTGGACGTGACTTTCAGGATCGGAGCCCTGAACGACAGTGGCCTGATTGCTCGCCTTGTCGGCAGTACCCACCGTGTGACCGTCGCATCACCTGACTACCTCAGGCAAAACGGCCAACCACAAACACCGCAGGAACTGAGCAGGCACAACTGCCTGATGTTCAACCTGCTGAGCAGTCAAAACCTGTGGTTGTACACAAAAGACGCCCAACGCCACGAAGTGCGGATCAAGGGCAATGCGCAGAGCAACAATTCCGAGGCGATCCGCGAAATGGTGCTGGGGGGATTGGGGATTGCACTGTCACCGGTATGGCTATTCAGCGAAGACCTGAGCGCCGGCCGCGTGAGCGCGATTTTGCAGGACTACAGTACGTTGTCGCTGCCAATTTATGCCGTATCCCCGGCGAATCGTCGCCAATCCGCCAGGGTCAAAGCCTTTGTCGACTATATGGCTCAGGCGCTGGATAAAGCGCCTGAGCTGCACATAAACAAATAGATACGCAGGAACCAATCGCTGCACCCGATCAGATAGCCGCAGTGCGAGTGTTCAGCCACTCAAGTGCAGCCCCCTCGACCAACGGACTCAGGCGCTCGCGCACTTCGGCGTGATAGGCGTTGAACCACTGCTTTTCCTCGTCCGACAGCAGCGAGGTTTCCAGGCAGCGCGTATCGATCGGGCACAGGGTCAGCGTTTCGAACTTCAGGAACTCGCCGAATTCGCTTTTGCCTGCCTCACGGTTCATCGCCAGGTTTTCGATCCGCACACCCCAACGACCCGGACGGTAGGTGCCCGGCTCAATGGACGTGATCATGCCGGGTTGCATCGCGGTTTGCGGTGCAGGCGCGGCCTGATAAGCGATGACTTGCGGACCTTCGTGGACGTTCAGGAAATAGCCGACGCCATGACCGGTGCCGTGACCGTAGTCGACACTTTCCGCCCAAATTGGCGCGCGGGCGATGGCATCGAGCAGCGGCGACAGGATGCCTTTCGGGAACTGCGCGCGGGACAAGGCAATCACGCCCTTGAGCACGCGGGTGCAGTCGCGTTTTTGCTCATCGGTCGGTGTGCCCACCGCAACCATCCGCGTGATGTCGGTGGTGCCGCCCAGGTACTGGCCGCCGGAGTCGATCAGCAGCAGGCCATCCCCTTCGATCACCGCGTGCTCTTCTTCGGTGGCATGGTAGTGCGGCATAGCGCCATTGGCGTTGAACGCGGCAATGGTATTGAAGCTCAGCGACACATATTCCGGACGACGCTCACGGGCGGCGGTGAGTTTTTCGTCGATGGTCAGCTCGGTGATGCGCTCACGCCCCAGCGCCGAATCCAGCCAGGCGAAGAATTCGCACAGCGCTGCGCCGTCCTGTTCCATGGCCTGACGGATGTGTTCGGCATCGGCCAGGCTTTTTTGCGATTTGGCCAGGGTAGTCGGGTTCAGGCCTTCGATCAGCTTCACCCCGCTGTTCAGGTTGTCCAGCAACCCCGCTGTGACCCGTGCCGGGTCGACCTGCAAGCTCGCGCCGCTCGGCACGGCACGCAGTGCGGCGGCGACTTCGCTGTAATCGCGCAAGGTCACGCCGTCCTGCTCGAGGATGGCGCGCAGCTCGGCGCTGACTTTGCTCAAGGCGACAAACAGCGTGGCCTGTTGCTGATTGATCAAGGCGAAAGAAACAAACACCGGGTTGAACGACACGTCGCCGCCACGCAAGTTGAACAGCCAGGCGATATCATCCAGGGTAGCGATGAAATGCCAGTCGGCAGCTCGCGCCTGCAGGGTTTCACGCAGTTTGGCGAGTTTTTCGCCACGGCTGACGGTCGCCTGTGGTGGCAAGTGCTGATAGATCGGTTCGTTCGGCAGGTCTGGGCGGTCGCTCCAGACGCCGCTCAGCAGGTCGATGTCAGTGCGCAGGCGGGCGCCACGTTCTTCCAGTTTACTGCCCAGGGTCCGTGCCGAAGCCACGGCCATGACCGCGCCGTCGACCGCGACAACGCCACCTTCGGGGGTTTGCTCGGCCAGCCATTCCAGCGGCCCGGGTTGACCCGGTTGCAGCTTGACCAGGTCAATACCGCTGCCCTTGAGTTCCTTGGTCGCCTGCTCCCAATAACGGCTGTCGGCCCAGATGCCGGCAAAGTCCGGGGTCACGATCAGGGTGCCGACCGAACCATGGAAACCCGACAACCACTGGCGCCCCTGCCAGTAGCCCGGCAGGTACTCGGACAGGTGCGGGTCGGCCGACGGCACCAGCAAGGCGTGAATGCCCTCCCGGCTCATCAGTTCGCGGGTTTGCGCCAGGCGCTGGGGCACCGATCCATTGATCGAAAGCTGCGTATTCATCGTGTCTCCTGCTAATCACTTGTTCATTATTGTTAAGTGCCGATCAATGTCGGCGCTTCGTCGCCCTATTGCCAGAATGCCGGAGCACTGGCGCAGGCTGCCTTGATCAGTTGAACCGCCTGGTCGATGTCCTGCTCGGTGGTGAAACGCCCGAGGCTCAAGCGGATGGTGCGACCGGCCGAGCGGGCATCGTGCCCCAGGGCCAGCAGTACATGGGATGGGGTATTGCTCGCAGAATTGCAGGCCGAGGTCGCGGAAAACGCGATCGAGGCCAGCAACGCCGCCGGGTTGAACTCGCCTTCGCTGAAGGTCAGGCTCAGGGTATGGGGAATGCGCCGGGTCGGGCTGCCGTTGAGACGCACGCCGGGAATACTTTGCAATTGCTCGAGCAAGCGTTCACGCAAACGCACGATGGTGGCTTTCTCTTCATCGAACGCAGCCGCCGCCAGTGCAAAGGCCGCGCCCATGGCCACGATCTGATGGGTCGCCAGCGTGCCGGAACGCAAACCGCCCTCATGCCCGCCGCCATGGATCTGCGCCTGCAAACGCTGTTGTGCACGCGGACCGACGTACAACGCGCCGATACCTTTGGGTCCATAGAGCTTGTGTGCGGAAAACGACATCAGGTCCACCGGCCACTGCCCGAGATCGATCGCCACTTTGCCCGCGCCCTGTGCGGCGTCGACATGGAACAACGCCCCGCGATCACGCACGACCTGACCGATGGCGGGAATGTCGTTGAGGGTGCCCAGTTCGTTGTTGACCAGCATCAGCGACACCAGGAAGGTGTCCTCGCGCATGGCTTCGCTGACCGCTTGCGTCGTAATCAGGCCCTCGGCGTCCGGCACCAGATAGGTCACCGCGACACCGGCATCCTGCAGTTGCCTGGCGGTATCGAGAATGGCCTTGTGTTCGATCTGGCTGGTGATGATATGGCCGCCGCCAGTGCCACGGGCCTGGGTCACGCCTTTGAGCGCAAGGTTGTTGGATTCGGTGGCGCCGGAGGTCCAGACGATCTGCCCGGGCGTCGCGCCGACCAGTTCGGCGACCTGGCGTCGCGCCTGTTCGACCGATTGCCGGGCCTGCTGGCCGAAGACGTGGGAGCTGGAGGCCGGGTTGCCGAAATTGCCGGTAAAGCCCAGACACTCGACCATCACCTTGATGACCCGCTCATCCACCGGCGTGGTGGCGGCGTAATCGAAATACAACGGACGTTTATTCATAAAAGACTCGCAGAGCGTGTTCCGGGATCAGGAAGCTCGTGACTGCAAACGGCAAAGCGCAGCCTTGTGAGCTGCGCGCTGTTTTCAGAACGCTACCAATACCTGATCGGATGCCGTTAAAGAAGAATTACTTCATTTAAAAGTGCGTAGGAACGCTCCTGAAAAGTCAGCTTAACAGGCATCGGGCAACCGGTTGAAGCAATGCGTCAGCTAAAGCTTTCGAGCAACAGCGGATACAGCGAACCCACGAGCAGCGCGGCCATGCCCCAATTGAACAGGCGCAGCCAGCGGCGATCCTTCAGAACATTGCGCAACAGCGTGCCGCAAGCGGCCCAGACACCGACACTCGGCAGGTTGATGATCGCAAAGACAGCCGCGATCACGATCACATTAGTGAAGTAACCCTGCATCGGCGTGTAGGTGCTGATAGCGCCAATGGCCATGATCCAGGCTTTGGGATTGACCCACTGGAACGCGGCGGCGCCCAGATAGCTGATCGGTTTCGCCTCGCCCTGCTGACTCTCCGACATGGGCCCGGAATGGGCGATTTTCCACGCCAGATACAGCAAATACGCCGCCCCCACATAACGCAGCACGGTGTAGAGCAAGGGGTAAGTCTGGAACACCGCGCCAAGACCAAAGCCGACCGCCACCACCAGTATGAAGAAGCCACAAGTGATGCCGAGCATGTGCGGAATCGTGCGGTTGAAACCGAAGTTCACCCCGGATGCCAGCAACATGGTGTTGTTCGGGCCAGGTGTGATCGAGGTGACGAGGGCAAACAGGGCGAAGCCCAGCAGCAGGTCGAGTGAGAGCGTCATGGGTGGAAATCCGTCAGAGTCGATCAGATGTTGACCCTATCGCACACCCTGGACGAAACCCATGGACAGTTAGGCAAAACTTGGAGCAGTACAGTTTCGCCTCAGCTTGGACGACCGTGAAGCTGTACAGATCGCCCGACGTTCATTTCACCCTGGTTGTCGAAGTTGAACGACTTTTGCGGTTGGCCGAGCAGTTCAGCTTTTTTCGCGTGGTATTCGTCGAAGGACAAACCGCGGCGGTTCAGCGCCTCCAGCGCCAGTTCCTTGCTTTCTTCAGCCGTGTAAGGCCGAAGCTCAGGGGAAACATGGCTGGCACATCCGGCGAGTACGGAGACGGCGAGCATCAGCAAAGTGGCAATCATCGGTTTCATTTTGGCGTCCTGGCGACTGGGTTCGAGGCAATGAACACAGGCTACTCGCGCCTCCCGGGCAGCAGAAATCAACGCTTTCAATAGTCGCTATCAAGAAATGGCGATCATTGTCGATGTGCTGGGAGAACGCGGCCCGGGAGCGCACTGGTTGGAGCCGACTTGATGGCACTTGAATGGCGCTGCTGCTCGTCGGGCACTCGGTGAGGCTAAAGACACTGGCCTATATTTATTCGGTCGTACAACGGCACAGGTACTTTCGATTCACAAAACAGGAACAGGGAGATCCATCATGAGCGTCAAACCCATTCCAGAGGGGTATCACAGCGTCACCCCCTATCTGGGCATCAACAAAGCCGCCGAAGCCATCGCCTTCTACAAAAAAGCCTTTGGCGCCATTGAAATCATGCGCCTGGACATGCCCGATGGCGGTGTTGGTCACGCCGAACTGCGCATCGGCGATTGCCCGATCATGCTGGGCACACCGTGCGATCAAGGACCGCTGAGCAACCCGGACAATTCGCCGTCCGTGGGCCTGCATTTGTACGTGACGGATGTCGACAAGTCCTACAAACAGGCGATCGATGCCGGCGCAACCGTTGTATCGGAGGTCAAGGATCAGTTTTACGGCGACCGTTCAGGGACCTTGAAGGATCCCTACGGGCACCTGTGGTTCCTGGCCACGCACAAGGAAGACCTGACCCAGGAACAGATCGAGCAACGGGCGAAGGAGATGTTTGCCCAGGGTTGAAATCCCTGGTGCTGGAGCGGGCCTCTTCGCGAGCAGGCTCGCTCCCACAGGGGCCCCGCCTTCAACAGCACCGCCAACTTGCTGATCACTTGCGCAAGCAAGCCCGCCCGCGACCTGTCGACAATGAGAAACATTTTCTTTCATTTCCCCTTTCGGGATTTCCCCTGCTCATCCGTCCTACATAGATGCAGTCCTTTCGCGTAGGCAAAAGCCACGTCTGGACCTTCAGGGCGCTCATCCCTGCGAAGCCCGCAGCCGAGCTGCCTCTCATCGAGCCAAGACCTCCAACATGTCAAACAAGTCCCGTTCAAAAATCTGGTTTCTGGTCCATAGCTGGCTGGCGTTGCCGATCTGGTTTTTCGTGCTGATCGTCTGTGTGACCGGAACCCTGGCCGTCATCAGCCAGGAGATCGTCTGGCTGGCCAACCCGCCAATGCGCGCCAGCCAGCCCTCGGACGATGCTCCGCTGCTCAGCTACCAGCAGGTCATCGAGGCCATCAACAGGGCTGAACCGCAGACCGTGGTGCAGAGCATCAGTCGCCCCGACGAGTCGCACTTTGCCCTGGATGTCGAAGTCAGCTACCCCGACGGGCGCTCTGTGGTGATTTATGTCAATCCGTACAGCGGCGAGATCCAGGGTGTCGCGCCGGAGTTCAACTTCCGCGCCTTCACCCGCGCGCTGCACGCTTGGTGGCTGGTGCCGTTCACCAATGGTTACAGTTGGGGCTGGTACCTGGTGTCGTTTCTCGGCTTGCCCTTGCTGGCGTCGCTGATCACCGGGCTGGTGGTCTACAAACGCTTCTGGAAAGGCTTCTTGCGCCCGACCCTGCGCATTCGCCACGGCGCGCGGATTTTCTGGGGCGACTTTCACCGCTTGAGCGGCATCTGGTCGATCTGGTTCATCGCGGTGATTTCCGTCACCGGCACCTGGTTCCTGATCCAGGCCTTGCTGTTCGATAACCAGATTTCCATCTCCACGGAAAAAATCATCCCGGCGATGTCCCGCGAAGCGGTGCCGCTGTCAGCCGATGGTTCGCCCCCGCCGCGTATCGACCTTGATCGCGCGGTTGAAATCGCCACGCAGGAAATCTCCGGGCTGGAGGCCAGTTTCGTCAGCCTGCCGGGCAATGCCTACAGCCACCTGGATGTCGGCGGGCGCGGTTGGTATCCGTTGATGTTCCAGACCGCCACGATCAACCCGTACAACGGCGAAATCGCCGCCTCGCGCCTGATCTCGGACCGCTCGGCCCTGGAGTTCGTCACCGAGTCCATGCGCCCGCTGCACACCGGCGATTTCGGCGGACTGTGGATCAAGCTGATCTGGGCGTTCTTCGGCCTTCTGCTGAGCATGATGGTGCTCAGCGGTCTGCTGATCTGGACCAAGCGCACGGCGCTGGCCACGGCCAATGCCTTTAAACGCAGCAACAGGAAACAGCGCGACACCGCGGTGCAACCGGCCACGAACCACGAAGTGTCGGAGGTCGACCTGTGAGCAAAGACATTGCAGCCCCACAACCCTCGCGCCTGAGCGTGTTCTGGCACAAATGGCGCTTTCACCTGAACGTCCTGTTGTTGCTGATTCCACTCGGTTTCATGCCCAAGTACTTCGCCGACGAGGCATTGATGCGCGGCGACAGTGGCCTTGGCGAACGGGAAGTCGGCGAAGTCCGGGTCGGCCCCTGGAGCCTGCGCCTGGCGGAATTGCGCAATTCAGCCCCGATGCTCGAAGGCCCCGCCGGTTACATGAAGGGTTTCAACGCCGCGCTGTGCGAGGCCTGCATCGGCCAGGTCAAGGCCACTTACCTGCGTATCGGCAAGCCCCGCAGCCTGCGCGCCGCCGGGGTGATTTTCTTTGGCGCCCCGTACCGCATGGGCGCTTCGCTGCCAATCCCGGAAAAGACCACGGCCGACGCCGAACTGTGGATCACCATGGAAGGCTGGGACGGCGCCATGCATCAGGCATCCATTCCTTTGAGCCAGGCCTCCCCCGCCACCCTCGCCTGGTTGAACAAACAAGGAGGCAAACCATGATCAACCCTCTTCGCCCGCTCAACGTCGTGTTACTGGTGCTCTGCGCCGGTTTCAGCGCCAGCGCCCTGGCCCACAACCCGATGTGCGAATGCAAGGCCATCGACGCGGAGCAGATCAAATGCACCGGCGGTTTTTCCGACGGCAGCGGCGCTCCGGGCGTGACCCTCGATGTGATCGGCTATGACGAAACCATTCTGGTACCGGGCAAGCTCGGGCCTGATTCGACCCTGACCTTCAAGAAGCCCGGCGCCGAGTTCTATGTGCTGTTCGATGCTGGCCCCGGTCACGTCGTGGAAATCGACCAAGCGGACATCGAGGCACCATGAGCACTCCAACGACCCAAGTCGTGCGCCCGGCCGGGGCCGGTCACGAAACCCTCTACGTTCTGCTGCTGTGCCTGATGATCCTGGCCGTGGCTGGCTCGGTGGTGCTCTGGCGCGGTGAATCCCATGAGGTGAGCAGCGTCAGCAGCCATCAACTGGATGCGCGCCGTGACCTCAGTGCATCCGAGCAAGGTATCTATGCCGATCTGCGGGTGACGCTGGACGAGATCCACCTGCTGCGCCAGGAACAGCAAACGCTGCCGACAGCCGAGGCGCTGGCCGAAGAAGGGTTTGCGCCGTTTGCCCGGGACGCCAGCGCCGTCAGCCGGGGCGGCCATGCCTGGCAATTGCTCGACGCCAAGGCCTATTTCGGCCAGAGCCAGACGTCGACGGTCGCCGGTTCGTTTCTGCTGCGCCTGAGCGAAACCGCCGATGCCGCACCGGACATCTGGCTCAACCGCGACAACAGGCTCACGGTACCGGCCGACCTCAGCGACGCCGCGCTCGAAAGCGCCGGCTGGCAGCAGGTCATCGCCCAATTCGATGCCGGCGTGACCCGCCAGCACCGGCACTGAACCCTCGCTTTTTTTCCGAGAGAAGACCGCTTTCCCATGCCCAATTCATCTCAACGTTGTTTTTTGCGCCTGCTGCTGGTCGGCTTGCTCGCCTGCCTGCTGCCATCACTGGCCAGCGCCGACGGAGCCAAGCGCCTGCGTATCGGCATCACCCTGCATCCCTACTACAGCTACGTGGCGAACATCGTCGGCGACAAGGCCGAGGTGGTGCCGCTGATTCCGGCCGGTTTCAACCCGCATGCCTACGAGCCCCGTGCCGAAGACATCAAGCGCATCAGCGGGCTGGACGTGATTGTCCTCAATGGCGTCGGTCATGACGATTTCGCCGACCGCATGATCGCCGCCAGCGAAACCCCGAACGTGCCGGTGATCGAAGCCAACGAAAACGTGCCGCTGCTGGCCGCCACCGGCGTGGCCGCACGCGGTGCCGGCAAGGTGGTGAACCCGCATACCTTCCTGTCGATCAGCGCCTCCATCGCCCAGGTCAACAACATCGCCCGGGAGCTGGGCAAGCTCGATCCGGTCAATGCCAAGACCTATACCGAAAATGCCCGCGCCTACGGCAAGCGCCTGCGCAAGATGCGCGCCGATGCCCTGGCCAAACTGACCCAGGCACCGAACGCCGAACTGCGGGTGGCAACCGTGCACGCGGCCTACGACTACCTGCTGCGTGAGTTCGGACTGGAAGTGACAGCTGTGGTCGAGCCGGCCCACGGTATCGAGCCAAGCCCGAGCCAGTTGAAAAAAACCATCGATCAACTGCGTGAGCTGGACGTGAAGGTGATCTTCTCGGAGATGGATTTCCCTTCCACTTACGTCGACACCATCCAGCGCGAATCCGGGGTGAAGCTGTATCCGCTGTCGCACATCTCCTACGGCGAATACACCGCCGACAAGTACGAAAAGGAAATGACCGGCAACCTCGACACCGTGGTGCGGGCGATTCAGGAGTCGGGGGCATGACATCGAAAGAAACACTTACCATCCCAAACGCCGAATACCCTGTGGGAGCGGCGGTGCGACGATTCGACTTGCTCGCGAAGGCGCCCAGTCAGTCAACATCATCGTTGAATGACACACCGCTTTCGCGAGCAAGCCCGCTCCCACAGGTTTCGGGGCCGACCCTGGATTTTGCTGACATCAGCCTGACCCTTGGCCGCACGACGATCCTCGACAACGTAACCTTTCAGGTCCGCCCCGGCAGTGTGCACGCGCTGGTCGGTCCCAACGGCGGCGGCAAGAGTTCGCTGATCAAGACCCTGCTCGGGCAAATGCCCCACCAGGGCCGCTTGAGCCTGCAATGGCCCGCCGAGCCGGGGACCATCGGCTATGTGCCACAGGCGCTGGAGTTCGACCGGGGCTTGCCGATGACCGTCGACGATTTCATGGCCGCCATGTGCCAGCGTCGCCCGGCCTTTCTGGGGTTGAGCAAACACTATGCGACGGCGATTGGCGAGGCGCTGGAGCGGGTCGGCATGCAGGACAAACGCAAGCGCCGCATGGGCGCGCTGTCCGGTGGCGAACGGCAACGGGTGTTGCTGGCCCAGGGACTGATTCCGCCTCCGCAATTGCTGGTGCTCGACGAACCGATGTCCGCCCTCGATGAAGCCGGCATCCGGGTGTTCGAACGCTTGCTCGGCGACTGGCGAGCAGCGGGCATTACGGTGCTGTGGATCGAGCATGACCTGGAAGCGGTTGGGCGTCTGGCCGATCACGTCACCGGGCTCAATCGCCGGGTGCTGTTCGACGCCACGCCGCAACAGGCGCTGACACCGGAGCGTCTGTTGACCCTGTTCTCGACCCACCCACGGAGCCTTGCCTGATGAGTTACGAAGCTTTTCGCCTGATGGTCCAGGGCTGGGCCTCGTCGGGTTATCTGCCCGAGGCGCTGGCCTATGGGTTCGTGGTCAACGCATTGATCGCCGGGCTGCTGATCGGCCCGGTGCTGGGAGGCCTGGGCACGCTGGTGGTGGTCAAGCGCTTCGCGTTTTTCTCCGAGGCGGTCGGTCACGCTGCGCTGACCGGCGTGGCCATCGGCATCCTGCTCGGCGAACCCTACACCGGGCCATACGGCAGCCTGTTCGGCTACTGCCTGCTGTTCGGCATCCTGCTCAATTACCTGCGCAACCGCACCGGCCTGGCGCCGGACACCTTGATCGGTGTGTTTCTCTCGGTGTCACTTGCCCTGGGCGCGAGCCTGCTGCTGATTCTGGCGGGCAAGATCAACGTGCACATTCTGGAAAACGTGCTGTTCGGCTCGGTGCTGACGGTCAACGGCAATGACCTGTTGGTGCTGGCCATCGTCGGTTCGCTGGTCATGGCCCTGGCCTTGCCTTTGTACAACCGCATCATGCTCGCCAGTTTCAATCCGCAACTGGCGGCGGTACGCGGGGTGGCGGTGAAAACCCTGGATTACCTGTTCGTGATTCTGGTGACGCTGATCACCGTCGCCGCAGTGAAGGTCATCGGCGCGATTCTGGTGGGCGCCCTGCTGGTGATTCCGGCCGCCGCGGCACGCCTGCTCAGCCAATCGCTGAAGGGCTTTTTCTGGTGTTCGGTGCTGATCGCCACCGTCAGCACCCTGTGCGGGATTCTCGCGCCGATCGTCTTCGACCTGCCGATCCCGTCCGGTGCCGCGATCATCCTCGTGGCCGGCATCGCCTTCGCCCTGGCCGCCCTCGCGCGCGGCGTTGTCCCCAGCCTGAAAGGGAACCTTGGATAAATGACTTTTTCTCTACGCCAACTGACCCTCGCCGTCGCCCTGTGCAGCCTGGCGACAACGGCCATCGCCTCCGACAACGGCAAACCCCTGCGCGTGCTGGCCTCCTTGCCGATTACCTATGGGCTGGGTGAAGTCTTGCTCAAGGGCACCAATGTCAGCCTCGAACGTGCGGCCCCGGCCAACCTGCCCGGCAGTCGCCAGACCGCCTACTTCACCGGCCGTGGCGCCCCGGCGCTGGCCAAACTGGCGGACGAAGCCGATGCGGTGATCGGCCTGCGCTCACTGTGGCCGGATGACCCGCTGTACCCGATCGCCCGGCGCAGCAATATCCGCATCGTCGAGGTCGACGCCGCCCGCCCGGTGGACGGCGCCCTGCCCGGCATAGCCATACAGCCCGACAACAAGGTCGAGGGGCTGAACAGTCAGCCGTGGTTCTCCAGCAATAACATGGGGCGCATGGCCGATGTGATGGCGGCGGACCTGGTGCGCCTGGCTCCTGAGGCCAAACCGAAAATCGACACTAACCTGGCAGCGCTCAAGCAGCGTTTGCTCAAGCTCAGTGCTGCCAGCGAGGCGCGACTGGCCAATGCCGACAACCTCAGCGTGATGAGCCTGAGCGATCATTTTGGCTACCTGATTGGCGGCCTCAATCTGGAATTGATCGGCCTGGACGCACGCGCCGATGCCGAGTGGACACCCGAAGCGCTCAAGCAATTGGGCACAACGCTCAAGGACAATGACGTCGCGGTAGTGCTGCATCACCGGCAGCCGTCGGATGCGCTGAAAGCGGTGATTGCCGGGTCGGGTAGCCGGTTGGTGGTGTTGAGCACCGATGCCGAAGATCCGGTGGCGGAGCTGGAGGGGAATGTGGATCTGGTCATCAAGGGGCTTAGTGGCGTGTAATCTCAGTTGGACCGCGTTATCGTTCTTCGCGAGCAAGCCCGCTCCCACAGGGCACCGCATTCCAAATGTGGGAGCGGGCTTGCTCGCGAAAGCGGCCGGACAGACAACACAAACTCCAGACCTGAAAAAGCCCGCTGACTGTCACCAGTCCAGCGGGCTTCTTTTTGCATGACGGATCAGTGCGCCACAACCGCCTGCTCGTCCATCTTCTGCCGCAGGCTCAACGGGCGCATGTCGGTCCAGGTTTCTTCGATGTAGGCCAGGCATTCCTTTTTCAGCCCGCTTTTGCCCACGGTGCGCCAGCCTTGTGGCACGGCTTTGTAGTCGGGCCAGATCGAGTATTGCTCTTCGTGGTTGACCACGACCTGAAATAGGATGTCCTCGCGGTCGAATACTGACGTCATGGTGTCTCTCCATCGTTATCGGGCGGGCTGCGCTGTGTGCGCAGCCGTTATGTAGAAGGAACGATCCGCAGGGCGGAAAATTTAAAGACTGGCAGTGGCGGCGGCCAGGGCCCGGCCGAAGATTTCGGCCACGCGATCGATCTGCGCAGCAGTAATCACCAGCGGCGGCAGGAAGCGCACCACCGCGCCATGACGGCCACCGAGTTCCAGGATCAAGCCGCGCTTGAGGCATTCGCGCTGCACCAGGGGTGCCAGGCGGGCGAAGGCCGGCGGATGGCCTTGGGCGTCCAACGCGCCCGTCGGGTCGACCAGTTCGACGCCGAGCATCAAGCCACGTCCGCGAATGTCACCCAGTTGCGGGAAGTCCCGCTGCAGGATGCGCAGGTGCTCGGCCAGGCGCTCGCCCATCGCGGCGGCATGCTCGCAGACCTTGTGTTCGATCAGATAACGCATCACCGCGGAACCGGCGGCCATGGCCATCTGATTGCCGCGGAACGTCCCGGCATGGGCGCCCGGCAGCCAGGTGTCGAGCCAGTCGCGATAGACCACCACCGCCAGCGGCAGGCTGCCGCCGATGGCCTTGGACAGCACCACGACATCGGGAATGATCCCGGCATGCTCGAAGGCGAACATCTTGCCGGTGCGTGCGAAGCCACTCTGGATTTCATCGACGATCAGCGCGACACCCGCCGCTTCGGTGATCCGCCGCACACCGCGCAACCAGTCCAGATCCGCCGGGATCACCCCGCCCTCGCCCTGCACCACTTCCACGATCACCGCCGCCGGCAATTGCACGCCAGCCTCGGGATCGTTGAGCAGGTTTTCCAGGTAACTCAGGTTGGCCTTGACCCCTTGCGCGCCGCCGAGCCCGAACGGGCAGCGGTAATCGTAAGGGTACGGCATGAACTGCACGCCACTGCCGAGCAAGGCGCCCAAGGGCTTTTTCGGCCCCAGGCTGCCCATCAGGCTCAACGCGCCCTGACTCATGCCGTGGTAACCCCCCTGGAACGACAGCACGGTGCTGCGACCAGTAGCGGTACGCACCAGTTTCAGTGCGGCTTCCACGGCGTCGGTGCCGGTCGGGCCGCAGAACTGGATCTTCGCTTCAGCGGCCAGTGCTGGCGGCAGCAAGCCGAACAAGTCCTGGACAAACTGATCCTTGACTGGCGTGGTCAGGTCCAAGGTGTGCAGCGGCAGTTCATCGGTCAGCACTTGTTGAATGGCTTCGATCACCACCGGGTGATTGTGCCCCAGGGCCAGGGTTCCGGCTCCCGCCAGACAATCGATGAAGGTTCGGCCTTCGACGTCTTCGACATACAGGCCCCTGGCGCGCTTGAGTGCCAGGGGAATGCGCCGCGGATAGCTGCGGGCGTTGGATTCCTGCCGGCTCTGGCGGGCGAGCAGCGGCGATTCGTTGAATTGATAAAGCGTCTCGGCGGGCGTCGCCGGCTGCTCTTCGATAAGGCTGGTAGCGACTGACATCTCTCGACCCCTCAATACGCTGTGGATAGTGACCAAAACTGCACACCGGGCAGGTACGCGTTCCGGTCACGGGGCGCACTTGTCAGGTTTTCCTGTTCTGGAAACGCATCAGCGAGGCGGGGATTTAGACTTTCAATCCGCTTTCTTGGCGTTCACCACAATACCCTGTGGGAGCGGGCTTGCTCGCGAAGAGGCCATCACATTCAACATTTATGTCGACTGTTACGCCGCCTTCGCGAGCAAGCCCGCTCCCACAGGGTTCAGCGGTGTTTTTCAGATCGGTTGCAGTGGCATCGTCAGCTCGACCCGCAAGCCGTCCGGCCGGCTATCGAACTGCAGCGTGCACCCGCAACGCTGCACGATGGCCTGGACAATCGCCAGCCCCAGACCACAACCGGTGCTCTGGCCGTTGCGCCAGAAGCGCTGGGTCAGGTGTTGCAGGTCTTCTTCGGCGATCCCCGGCCCATGGTCGCGCACCACGAACTGCACACGATTGCCGGTGGTTTCCAGGCTCAACTCCACCGTTTTGTCGGCAGGGGTATGGCGCAGTGCGTTGTCGAGCAAGTTGCGCAGCGCGGCAATCGACAGTACGGCGGGCATTTGTACCGGCGCGGCGGAAACCTTGTCCGGTGCCTGAAACCTGATGCGCTGGCGATCTCCGCTCGCCGCGTCCTGGATCGCCAGTTTCGCCACTTGCTCGGCGTTGCATTGCACACCGTCGTCAAACGACAGACTGCCCTCGACTCGCGCCAGCAATAGCAATTGTTCGAGGGTCCGGTGCATGCGGTCGGCGCCCTCTTCGGCTCGGGCCAGGGACTGATCACGGGCACTGCCTTCAGTCATCCGCGCCACTTGCAGGTGGGTCTTGATCGCGGTCAACGGGCTGCGCAGTTCGTGAGCCGCATCCCCAGTCAGGCGACGCTCGCGCTCGATGGTCTTGCCGATGCGCTGGAGCAACTGGTTCTGGGTTTCCAGCAATGGTTGCAGCTCGCTGGGCAGCGGCTGGATCTGCAAGGGTTCGAGGGAGTCGGCGCTGCGGCGCATCAAGGCGTCGCGCATGCGGTTGAGCGGCGCCAGCCCCTGGCCGATGCCCAGCCAGAGCAAACACAGACAACCGAGCAGCGCCACGCCCACCGGCACCGAAGCGGCCAGCAGGATCGACATGTTCAACGCCTCGCGCTCGATCTGCCGGTCGGCGGTGGTGATGCGCAGATCACCCCGGGCCAGTGTGAAGCTGCGCCACGGCGCGCCGTCGATCATCTGATCGTGAAAACCGAGCTTCTCGGCCTCCAGGGTCTGCTGCGGCTCGGTGTGACTGCGGGCGAGGATTTCACCGCGCAACGAGCTGACCTGACAGGCCATGCCGCCCGGAATGTTCAGCTGTTCGGCGCTGAAGTGGGTGCCCTCGCCCTTGCTCGGCACGGGCGGCAGTTGCTCCATCAGGCCCGCGACCATGCGTGCTGACGCCACCAGGCGCTGGTCGAGGGAAAACATCATTTGATTGCGCAAATCGCTGAGCATCCAGGCCGCGGCCAGGGCCCAGATCAAGGCAAATGCGGCGCCGAGCGTCAGGCTCAGGCGCAAACGCAGACTCATCACTTCGGTTCTTCTCCGCCATCAGCCGGCCCCAGGCGATAGCCCAGGCCGCGCACCGTCTCGACAATGCCGTTGCCGAGCTTACGCCGCAGGTGATGGATATGGACGTTGAGGGCGTTGCTTTCCAGTTCGTCGTTGAAACCGTAGACGCTGTCCTTGAGTTGCTCGGTGGACAACACGCGGCCGCGGTTATGCAGCAAGGCTTGCAGCAATGACTGCTCGCGACGCGACAGGTCCACCGGCTGCCCCGCGAGCCTGGTTTCGCGGCTGCTCGGGTCGTAGGTCAGGGCGCCATGCTCGATCAGGTTGACGCTGCGCCCCGCCACCCGCCGCAACAGCGTGTGCAAGCGTGCAGCGAGTTCGCGCAAGTCGAACGGCTTGAGCAGATAGTCGTCGGCGCCGGCCTGCAGGCCATCGACGCGGTCAGTGACCGAGTCCCGGGCGGTGAGGATCAAAACCGGCAACTCCAGGCCTTGATGGCGCAACTGCTGCAGCAGCTTGAGGCCATCTTCGTCCGGCAACCCGAGGTCGAGCACCATCACGTCGAACTCCGCGACCTTGAGCATCGCCCGGGCGGCGGAAGCCGTGGCGACGTGTTCCACGGTCAGGCCCTGGGCGGTCAGGCCGGCGACGATACCGCTGGCGATCAATTCATCGTCTTCGCAAACCAGTACGTGCATGGTGAAACCTTCGCAAATATGACGATTGGATACACCGCCGATTAACCCCGGATTATACCTGCGATCCAGAGAGTAACGATGGCGCGCCAGAATTGATTGAATGCAATACATATGTACCGCACCCATACCCACTCCTCTCAATAGTCTGTGTCGGGTAGCACTCAAATTCAATTCAACACAGGCACTTATTACTATGTATACCCACGAATCCGCGCTCAAGACACTTTTCAATCTGCGTGACGGGCTGGTCATGCAAACCACCCAAGTGACCGAACTGCAAACACAAGCCACGACCAAGGGTCTGGCATTGTACAACCTGGGCGAGTTCACCCAGTCGCAAACCTATCTGACGATCGGCGCGACGGTTGGCAATCGGGATGCGCAATACGCCTTGGGCGAAGTCTTCAGGCGCCGGGCAAATGGCCTGACCGATGACGCAAAAAAATGGTATGGACTGGCCGCGGCACAAAATCACGTGTACGCCTTGATGCGGCTGGGCGACGATGACTCGCTGAAAAAAGCCAAAGAACTGGCCCAGGCAGAGGCGGACAAAGGCAACGCCGACGCCATGCTTGAGCTGTACGAATTGGACCAGGACATTGCGACGCTGAAAAAAGCGGCCGATACCGGATCGATGGAGGCTCAGTACATTCTCGCGATCAAGTACGAGGAGGACAAAACGCTCATTGTCGACCAGACAGAGAGAGATACCGCCATCAACGACTTGCTGAAAAAAGCCGCTGACAATGGTTTCTCCAGAGCTATGCATTGGTCTGCCAATCGACCGCCAGCCCTCTGGGATCTCCCTGTCAGGCGTCAATTAGTTGAAAAACGCGCACAGCGCAATGATGTCTACGGACTGCTGAATTATGGCCGTGCCCTCGGTGGTTTCTACACAGCTGAAGATGGCACCGACGAATATGGCTTCACGGAGGATCCGGTCAAAAGTTACGGTTTGTTCTGGCTGATCACCGAAACCACCCGGGAGTTGCCCCTGCATACCCTGGCCACGCAGGACCTCCAGTCCGTTGCAACAGACATGACAGCCGATCACATCGCCGCGGCCAAAGTCTTTGCCCGGCAGTGGGAGGCCGATCATCCACCAATGTCCGAGTACAGGCTGACCTATAACGATATCAAGTGACTAGGCGTGGCCAGTAACGCCAAGTTGTATCAGACCAGGCGCACGCTCGATTTTTTGGCGTTAACACCCGGTTAATCGATGACCATCATCGTGGGCAAATTATGTAAGCCCCCCAGGTGTTGTCGATGCGTTACCTAGTTTTTTTGTTGTTGGCATTGTTTGCCAGCCTGGGCCAGGCCCAGGCTGGCAACAATCCATTTGAAACCAAACCCGACTTTCTTCCCGTCGACAAAGCCTTCACCTTCACTTCCGAACGCCTGGAATCCGGTGAGACTCAACTGTTCTGGCAAATTACCGACGGCTATTACCTGTACCAGAAACGCTTGAAGTTCGACGGATTGCCTGTCGGGCAGCATCCTACGTTGCCGGAAGGTGAAGCCCACAGCGACGAGTTTTTCGGTGAGCAGCAAGTCTACCGTCAGGGCCTGGAACTGAAGATTCCGGCGGGGGCCAGCGGTCAGGTCAAGGTCAGTTACCAGGGCTGCGCCGATGCCGGTTTGTGTTATCCGCCACAAACCAGAGTCGTGGACCTGGGCAATACCAATGCGCTGAATGCGGCCACTGAAGCACCGGACCAGGCGCTGGCCAGCGGCCTGCAACAACGGGCACTGGGCTGGAGCCTTTTGCTGTTCTTCGGCCTGGGTCTGTTGCTGGCCTTCACACCTTGTTCATTGCCGATGCTGCCGATTCTGGCCGGGTTGATTGTCGGCAGTGGCGCTTCGCCCAAACGCGGTTTCGCCCTGGCCAGCAGTTACGTGGTCAGCATGGCGCTGGTGTATGCGGCGATGGGTGTCCTGGCCGCCTCCCTCGGGGCGAACCTGCAAGCCTGGTTGCAGAACCCCTGGCTGCTGGGCAGTTTCGCGGCGATTTTCGTTTTGCTGGCGCTGCCGATGTTCGGTTTCTTCGAACTGCAACTGCCGGTGGCCGTGCGTGATCGCCTGGAAAACGTCTCGCGCAATCAACGCGGCGGCAATCTGATCGGCGCCGGGGTGTTGGGGGCACTGTCCGGTCTGCTGGTCGGTCCGTGCATGACCGCCCCGCTGGCCGGCGCCCTGCTCTACATCGCGCAAAGCGGTAACGCGTTGCATGGTGGGTTGATTCTGTTTGCCATGGGCATCGGTATCGGTGTGCCGCTGCTGTTGCTGGTGACCGTCGGCAATCGCTTCATGCCCAAGCCCGGCGCCTGGATGAACCTGGTCAAAGGCATTTTCGGCTTCCTGTTCCTCGCCACTGCATTGCTGATGCTGCGCCCGGTGCTGGACGAATCCCTGTGGGTCGGTTTGTGCGGTGCGCTGCTGTTGATCGTGGCCTACAGCGCCTGGAGACAGTCGGAAGGTTTTGGCCGTATCGCGCACCTGTTTGGCGCCAGTTCGTTGCTGCTCGGTTTATGGGGTGGCCTGTTGGTGATCGGTGCGGCCGGTGGCGGCGATGATCCGTTCAAGCCATTGCAGGTCTACCGCGCCTCGAACCAGGCTGTGGCCGCCGTGCCGGTTGGCCACGATGCCTTCACCACCATCAAGGATCCGCAGGCACTGCAACGGGAACTCGACGCCGCGCAGGCTCAGGGCCAGTGGGTACTGCTGGACTACTACGCCGACTGGTGCGTGTCGTGCAAGGTCATGGAAAAACAGGTCTTCGGCAAAACCCGTGTCCTCGAAGCCTTGAGCGATGTGCGCTTGCTCCGACTGGACGTCACCGCCGACAATGCCGCCAGCCGCGAACTGCTCGGTCGCTACAAAGTACCAGGGCCACCGAGCCTGCTGTGGATTGGTGCTGACGGTGAAGAGCGGCGCAGCCAGCGCATCACCGGCGAGGTCGATGCCGATACTTTCCTGCAACGCTGGACCACCACCCGAGACGCCCGTTAATGCTGACCTTCACCCTCGGCACCTTTGCCATCGCGCTTAATCACCTGCTGCTGATCAGTGCGCTGGCGCTGGCCACTTTTGTCGGCTGGCGGGTTGCCAAGCGTGGTGGTGAAAACCCCGAGTCGGTGCTGTTCAGCCTGTTCCTGCTGGGCATGCTGGCGGCCCGAATCAGTTTCGTGGCGGTCTATTGGGTGCACTATCGCAACGACCCGTGGCAAGTCATCGACCTGCGCGATGGCGGTTTCCTCGCCTGGCCGGGTGTGGTCGTGGTTTTGCTCGCCACGCTGTATCGCGTCTGGCGTCGCCCGGGTCTGCGCCGTCCATTGGGCTTTGGCGTGGCCAGTGGCCTGGCGTTCTGGCTGTTGGCGACGTTCTCCCTGTCGATTTATGAACAAGGCACACGCCTGCCGGAAATCGCCCTGCGCAACGCCGCCGGCGAAACCGTGCAACTGGCCGACTACAAGGGCGGCCCGTTGGTGATCAATCTCTGGGCCACCTGGTGCCCGCCGTGCCGCCGGGAAATGCCGGTGCTGGAAAACGCCCAGCAACACCGGCCGGACCTGACGTTCCTGTTCGTCAATCAGGCGGAAAGCATGCAAAGCGTCGCGACCTTTCTGGAAACCCAGGGCCTGAGCCTGTCCAACGTGCTGTTCGACGGCAGCGGGCGTCTGGGCCAGGCCGTCGGTTCCATGGCATTGCCGACTACGCTGTTCTACAACCCCGAGGGTCGCCTGCTGGGCAGCCATCTGGGCGAGTTGTCGGAGGCCAGCCTGGCCCGCGCACTGGAAAACTTCGACACCGTACCCGCCACCTTTTCAAGGAAATTGCCATGCCCCGCCTCCGCCACCTGCTGACCCTGAGCCTCGGTGCTGCCCTGTTGCACCTGCCATCGGTGCAGGCCGAAGAGTTGCCCGATGCGATCAAGAAAATCGAGGCCAAGGGCGCGAAAATCGTCGGCCAGTTCGATGCCCCTGACGGCTTGCGCGGTTATGCCGCGCAATACCAGAACCGCGGCATGGCGCTGTACCTGACCCCGGATGGCAAACACGTGTTGCTGGGCAACCTGTATGACGCCGAGGGCAATGACCTGAGCAGCGCGCCATTGCAGAAACTGGTGTATACCCCGATGGCCAAGGAAGTCTGGGCCAAGTTCGAAACCAGCAACTGGATCGGCGACGGCAAAAAGGATGCGCCGCGCGTGGTGTACATGTTCAGCGACCCGAACTGCCCGTACTGCAACATGTTCTGGGAACAGGCCCGGCCGTGGGTCAAGGCCGGCAAGGTGCAGTTGCGCCACATCATGGTGGGCATCATCCGCGAAGACAGCCCGGGGAAATCCGCCGCACTGCTCGCGGCCAAAGACCCGGAAAAAGCCCTGCAGGACCACGAAGCCGCCGGCAAGGACAGTTCGCTCAAGGCCTTGAAGGAAGTGCCGCCGGCGATTCAGGCAAAATTCGCGGCCAACATGCAATTGATGGAAGAACTGGAGTTGCAGGCGACGCCGGCGATTTTCTACATGGACGACAAGGGTAATCTGCAACAGCAGCAAGGCGCGCCGTCGCCAGACAAACTGGCGAAGATTCTCGGGCCGAAGTGAAGGGCAATCCCGTCCATGGTCGTACGCCGATAACCCTCCTATCGGCGTACGACGGGATACCGGCCACGTTTTTTAATGGGATTGACTTCTCCCTTGTGCCAGACGGTCAGGTTATCGATGGAGCCATGATCCGAACTCTCCACATCGATGCGACAGACAAGTTGCCCTTGCGTGACCTGAAAGTGCACCCATGTCCCGCTTTCGACCTCGCGCTCCTCAAGCAACTGATCATCCAGACCAATAAATCTGAACTTAGCCGTTCCACCGGTTGCCGAGTAGGCAAGCCTGATTCGAGTGCATTTCCATTTCAGGAGTAAACGCGCAAGTCGCAACCGTCCTACGGGGCCGCCACAGCAGAGCACCAACGTCTTTCCTTCCACCATGCCGGGGATGATTTCGGGCTCGGTTCTTGCCAGATGCAGCCCGATACCCTGAGCCTCGCTCTCAGGTAGTACAAATTTCAGAAGACGCGTATCGATGACGCTGCCTGGCCCTAACCACTGCTTGACGGGATAGCTTTCAAAGTCATCGCTTTCTTCAATTTCAACCACCCGCAACACGACAGTGGAATTTTGTAACTCATGACCATTTCCCGGGAGCAGAGAAACCAAAGGGTCATTCGGGGGTGTCCCAAGCGCGCCATCGAATGTCACAGCCACTTTCAACGTGACAGAAGACCAATCTTCGCACCCGGCCAGCCAGGTACGCGACAGCTCCCTTTCAAAGGGGGTAAGGAAGTCCTCAGCCTCTTGTGCTGTCACGACATAGCTCTGCTCTGCCCACGCAAAACGAAACTTGCCTGGTAGGTGCTCATTGCCCACGGCGAGAATCCATAAGCGTTGCCCGGCAGAGATGAGGGACCATTTCGGCAGATCAATCCAGGCATTTCCAGAAAATTCTTTCATGTCCAGCCGCCAGTCACCCTCCCCCCCTATCCGATCGCGAAAAACAGCGGCCGGCAAATGTTCGGGTTTGATTGTCTCAACGGTCAGCTCCAGCCTGAAAGAATGCTGCGTCTGACCATTAAGCGTCGCGGTGTACCAGACAAGCACCGTTTTCCCGACACAGGCACTGATCACTGATTTTTCGATCGGCACATCGATACTGCCACTGTCACTCCCATTGACGGCGGGCAACTCAGGTCTTCCTGGTTCGGAAGGCCCTTCCCAATGGAGTTGAATCAAGTGGTCCTTGGTCATGCTCTCAAATGCCACGGTGACCTTGCCACCCTGCCGCGCTTTAATGGGATAAAGCGTGTTGTTACTGGTCGCGTGTTCCACTATAGGAAGGGGGAGATTAGCTTTTTCTTTGGTCACAGTGATAACTCCGAAAGTCGCCTGTAAGCCTGTCGCATGCGGCTATTGGGCTGAGGAGCCATCTAACTGCGCGACGAAAAACATGGCTACTGTCAGAGTTGACAGTTCGTTAGACTAAAAAGAAATTACTCGACCAAAGGCACTAAGTTCTCGCCGTCAGGAATTGCAGCAGGGCCGCGGTGACGAACCCTGAGTTTTCCAAATTGGAAATATGCCCCGCCTCTGGCACCAGCACACACGGGCAGCCAATCAACTCGGCCATTTCCTGAGCTTCACTCGGCGGCCGCGGCTTGTCCTGATCGCCGCACAACACCAGCGTATTCGTCGCATCCAACTCGCCTAGACGTGGTAACAGATCATCACGTCCAAATGTGATCCGCCCCATCGGCACAATGCTTTCACGCAGGCGCTCCGGCGACAGCGCCGCCAGTTTGGCGCGGAAGTCCTGATACAGCGCCGACTGCGGATCGATGCCCGGACGGAAAAAAATCGGCACCACGATATCGAGCAACTGCGGCGCAATCACGCCGGTTTGTTCGATCATGTCGAACAGCGAAAAATAGTATTGGCGGGTCGATTCCGGCTCGACGCCAACATAGGTGTCCATCAACACTAACCCGTTGAGCCGCTGCGGTGCCGACAAGGCAAGACGCACGCCCCACATGCCGCCGACCGACAACCCGACCAGGGTCACGCGATCGATATCCAGTTGATCAAGCAGCGCCAGTGCCTGACGCGCCACATCGCCCAGCGTCGTGGTGCCAGCGGGCATCGGCCCCGATTCGCCGTGGCCCCACAGGTCCAGAGCGATCACCCGATACTGTTGCGACAGCGCGGCGATCTGCGGTGCCCACATCGCCTGATCCCACAGGTAGCTGCCGGCTAGCAGGACTGCCGGGCCGGTGCCTTGATCGATGTAGTGAAGGGGTTGTCCGTCCAGGGTTACGAAGGGCATCGAGTGTCTCCGCTAGAAAAAATGGAGCAGGAAGACTGAGCGGCTGACGGACAGCCGTCAATCGCCAGAATGTATGCGTTTGTACCATCGCCATCGCGGGCAAGCCCGCTCCCACAGGGTTCGAGGTGTTCACCCACCATGAGTACACCATCTAACTTGTGGGAGCAGGCTTGCCCGCGATGAGGCCGGTCCAGCCGCTCGAGATTACAACCCCTCCAGCTCCGCCATCAGGTCGTTCAAGCGATCCACCTTCTCCTCGGTGATCTCGCTGGCCGCCAACCCGTCGATGTACCCGGCCAATTCTTCCACCGTGCTGCACTCGAACATCGCCCGCAACGGCACATCCCGTTGCAGGGTTTTCTGCACCCGCGAGGCAATTTGCGTGGCCAGCAGCGAATGCCCGCCCAACTCGAAGAAGTTGTCGCGAACGCCCACTTTCTCGACCTTCAGCACCTCGGCCCAAATGTCTGCCAGGGTCTGCTCCAGCTCATTGCGCGGCGCCTGGTAATCCTGGCTTTGCATCTGGCCGATCTCCAGCGCCGGCAGGGCCTTGCGGTCCAGTTTACCGTTGGCGTTGAGCGGCAGCTTGTCCAGCCACAGCCAGTGCAGCGGCACCATGTATTCCGGCAACTCGGCGCGCAGGCGTTGCTTGATGCGCTCCAGGCGTTCAGCCGGATTCAACACCACATCCGCCGCGACCAGATAACCCACCAGATGCTTGCCGTTCACCCCTTCCTGAACGCCAACTGCGGCATCACGAATCTCCGCTTGCTCATGCAGGCGAGACTCGATTTCACCCAGTTCGATACGGTAACCACGGATCTTCACCTGATGGTCGACACGGCCGACGTATTCCAGCACACCGTCACTGCGACGGCGGGCCAGGTCGCCGGTGCGATACAGGCGCTCACCCGGTGCACCGAACGGGTTCGGCACAAACACCGGGGCGGTGCGCAACGGATCGCTGACATAGCCGCGGCCGACCCCGGTCCCCGCCACGCACAGTTCACCCACTGCGCCCAGCGGCACCAGTTCCAGTGCTCCGTCGAGCAGGTATAAACGGTTGTTGTCGGTCGGCGTGCCGATCGGCAGGTAGCTGCCACGAGTCGAAGCCATATCTACGCGGAAGAACGCCACGTCATCCGAACACTCTGCCGGACCGTAGGCATTCACCAGCCCGATCTGCGGATAGCGCAGCAACCATTGATGCGCCAGTTCCGGCGGCATCGCCTCACCTGTCGGCAGCATCCAGCGCAAGCCGTCAAGGCTCATGCGCTCCTGGGCGAGCATGCCCTGGATCAGCGACGGCACGCTTTCCAGCACGGTGATGCCCTGGCTCTGCACATGGGCGAGCAAACCCTGGGGATCATGAGCGATGGTGTTCGGCACGATGTCCACCCGTGCGCCGAACAAGGGCGCGGCGAGGAACTGCCAGACCGAAATATCGAAGCTTTGCGAAGCGGTTTGCGCGATCACGTCGGCGTCGCTCAGGTTCAGGTACGGCACCTTGCTCAACTGGTTGTTGAGCATGCCGCGCTGTTCGACCATCACGCCTTTGGGCAAACCGGTGGAGCCGGAGGTGTAGATCACGTAGGCGAGGTTGTCCGGTCCGCTGTAGACACCAGGATTGTCCGCCGACAGCGCAAGGGCCTGGACTTCCTCCCAGACCAGCAGCCGTGGCCGGCTGGCGCAGCCGAACTCGTCGAGCAAGGCCTGCGCCTGCTCACGGCACGCTTGCGTGCATACCAGCAATGGCGTGCGGCTCAGTTCGATGATCCGGCTCAGACGCTGACCCGGCAAACCTGGGTCCAGCGGCAAGTAACCCGCCCCCGCCTTGAAGCTGCCGATGATCATGCCCAGCAATTCGAAGCTGCGTTCGGCCAGCAAGGCCACCGGTTGATCGCGCCCGACACCGGCGGCGATCAACGTATGGCCGAGGCGGTTGCTGCGCTGGTTCAGCTCAAGGTAGCTGTACTGCTGATCAACACAACTGGCGGCAATCCGCTGCGGATGTCGGGCCACTTGCGTTTCAAACAATGCAACATAGCTCTGCTCCAGCGGGTAATCCTGTTCGCTCTGGTTGCAGCCATGGATGAGGAAGTCCTGCTCCTCGGCCCCCAGCAACGGCAGGTCGGCCATGTCGCCATGGAAACCTTCCACCAACGCCAGCAGCAGACGCTTGAACTCACCGAGCATGCGCTCGACCGTGGCCTCATCGAAGTAGCGCTGGTCGTAGGACAGGTGCAAGCCCAGGTCATCACCCGGATAGCACACCGCCGTGAGCGGGAAGTTGGTATGGGTCCGGCCCGAATCCGAGGTCGCGTTGAGGCTCTGCGCACGGTCCAGCACCGAGACTTCCACCGGGGCGTTTTCGAACACGAACAGGCTGTCGAACAGCGGCTGGCCCTTGGGCAGTTCGCTTTGTTCCTGGATGTTCACCAGCGGCAGGTATTCGTATTCACGCAGTTGCATGTTGTGGTCGAGCAGACCGCTGAGCCACTGGCGCACGCTGCAACGCTGGCCGTCCTCGGGCATTTTCACCCGTAGCGCGATGCTGTTGATGAACAGGCCGACGGTGCGCTGCATCTGCGGCATGTCCACCGGACGCCCGGCCACGGTGACGCCGAACAGCACGTCGCGATCACCGCTCAAGCGCCGCAGCACCAGCGCCCACGCCGCCTGGGCGAAGGTATTGATGGTCAACTGATGGGCCTGGGCCAGTTCGCGCAATTGCGCGCCGTCACGGGCATCGAGCCTTGTATAACGGTCGCCGACGATCATGCCGCCGCTGTCGCCGGCATGTTCGCGCAGCAATGGCCGGTCACTCGGGATCGGCGTGGTCCGTTCGAAACCCTGCAGGTTGGTTTTCCACCACTGCCGCGCTTCGGCCAGGCTCTGATGCTGCAGCCAGCCGATGTAGTCGCGATAACGTGGCGGCACCGCCAGTTGCGCTTCCCGGTCTTCGTCGAGGGCGCTGTAGATCTCGAAGAAATCATTCATCAGCAGCGAACGGCACCAGGCATCGATGAGGATGTGGTGGTTGCTCATCATGAACCAGTAGCGCGCCGGGCCCACACGGATCAAGCGCAAGTGGAAGGGTGCCTGGTTGAGCAGATCGAACCCCGCCTCGCGCTCGGTCTTGAGCAGGGTTTGCAGCTTCGGCTCTTGCTCGGCGTCGGCAATGTCGCTCCAGTCGAGGTACTCGATCGGCGTGCTGCCCGGTTTGTGGATCACTTGCAGCATGTCTTCGCCGACGTTCCAGCAGAACGACGCGCGCAACGCTTCGTGGCGGGCGATCACCACTTGCCAGGCCTGGGCGAAACGCTGTGGATCGAGTTCGCTGTTGATGCGGTAGCGGTCCTGCATGTAGTACAGGCCGGTGCCTGGCTCCAGCAAGGTGTGCAAGAGCATGCCTTCCTGCATCGGGGTCAACGGGTAGACGTCTTCAATGGCGGCGGCCGGGACCGGCAGCGCATCCAGTTGCGTCTGGCTGAGATTCGCCAGCGGGAAGTCCGACGGTGTCAGGCCGCCCGCGTCATCGCGCAGGCAATGCTCGATAAGGCTGTTCAACTCACGGAGGTAGGCATCGGCCAACTCGTTGATGGTTTGCCCATCGAAGCGCTCGGCGCTGAAGGTCCAGCGCAGCACCAGTTCACCGCCATACACCTGACCGTCGACGCTCAGCTCGCTGGGCAACGGGGCGTTGGAATCGTGGGCCGCACCAATGGTTTCATCCAGCGGATGGAACAGCGCGTCCGCCCCGAAGCTCTGGTCGAACTGGCCGAGGTAGTTGAAGGTGATCGGCGCCACCGGCAATCCGGCCATGCACTGGCGACTCTGGTCATCGGCGAGATAACGCAGCACGCCATAACCCAGGCCTTTGTGCGGCACCGCACGCAGTTGCTCCTTGATCGCCTTGATCGACGCGCCCTGCCCGGCGGCTTCTTCGATGTTCGACGGGGTCAGGCGCAGCGGATAGGCGCTGGTGAACCAGCCGACGGTGCGGGTCAGGTCGATCTCGTCGAACAGCGCTTCGCGGCCGTGGCCTTCCAGTTGAATCAGCGCCGATGGCTGACCGCTCCAGCGGCACAGCACGCGGGCCAATGCGGTCAGCAGCAAGTCGTTGGCCTGGGTGCGATAGGCACTCGGTGCCTGTTGCAGCAACTGCCGGGTACGTTCGCTGTCGAGGCACACGCTGACGGTTTGCGCATGCCGGTTCTGCCGCCCGCCCTCGGGGTGATCGCAAGGCAAATCGGCGGTGGGCCCGGCCAGTTGCGCCTGCCACCAGCCCAGTTCTTCGCGCAGCGACTCGCTGCCGGCGTAGGCCTGCAAGCGTGCGGCCCAGTCCTTGAAGGCGCTGGTTTTCGCCGGCAGTTTCACCGACTGCTGCGCGTCCAGTTGGCGATACACGGTTTGCAGATCATCCAGCAGCACGCGCCAAGAAACGCCATCGACCACCAAATGATGAATCGCGATGAACAATCGTTGCTGACCTTCAGGGCCATCGACCAGCAACACGCGCAGCAACGGCCCGTCTTCCAGGTCGAGGCTGCGTTGGGCATCGGCGAACAAGGCCGCGCATTTGTCCATGGACGAAACGCGTACCTGCCACAACACCGGCGCTTCGGACATCGACTGGTGCACGGCATGCCATTGGCCGGCGACCTTGCTGAAACGCAGGCGCAAGGCGTCGTGCTGTTCGATCACCGCCAGCAGCGCTTGCTCCAGGCGATGAGGTTCGAGGCCGACAGTCGGTTGCAGCAACAACGCCTGGTTCCAGTGCTGGCGTTGCGGGATGTGTGTGTCGAAGAACCAGTGCTGGATCGGCGTCAGACGCGACTCGCCGATGATCAAGCCCTGCTCGGCGCTGACCTGCTCGCTGAGGGTGGCCACGGCGGCGAGGGTCTGCACGGTCTGGTGCTGGAACAGGTCGCGAGGGCTGAAGTGAATGCCCTGCTGCCGCGCCCGGCTGACCACCTGGATCGACAGGATCGAGTCACCGCCCAGTTCGAAGAAGTTGTCGTTGAGGCCAATCTGGCCGACGTTCAGCACTTCGCACCAGATCTGCGCGAGGGTGATTTCCAGCTCGTTGCCGGGCGCCACGTAGTGTTGGCGATTCAGCTCAGGGTCCGGTGCCGGCAGTGCGTGGCGGTCGAGCTTGCCGTTGGCGGTCAGCGGCATGCTGGCCAGCAGGATCAGGTGCGTGGGCACCATGTAGTCTGGCAGTTGCGATTTCAGATGCGCCTTTAGGGCTTCGCGCAAGACCGATTGCTGTGCTTCGTTCTGTTCGGCGACGTCAGTCACCAGATAGCCGACCAGTTGCTTGCCACTCGGTGCGTCGAGCGCCAGCACAACGGCTTCACGAATCGACGCATGCTCAAGCAGACGGGTTTCGATTTCACCGAGCTCGATGCGGAAGCCGCGAATCTTCACTTGATGGTCGATGCGTCCGAGGTATTCCACCAGGCCGTCAGCGCGCTGGCGCACCAGGTCGCCGGTGCGGTAGATACGTCCGCCGCTGGCGGCAAACGGATCGGCGACAAAGCGCTCCGCGGTCATGCCCGGACGCTGGTGATAACCCTGGGCCAGGCCCGCACCACCGACGTACAACTCGCCCGTCGCGCCTTGCGGCACCAACGCCAGGTCGGCGTCGAGAATGTAGGCCACGCGGTCGCCGATCACGCTGCCGATCGGTACGCTGCCGGCGCCCTCATCCAGTACTTCAGGGGCAAGACCGGCCAGCGGCATGACCACGGTTTCGGTCGGGCCGTAGGCGTTGAAGAACTGGCTCGGCTGGAACGCTGCGCGAATGCGCGCCAGGTGTTCACCGGTCAGCGCTTCGCCGCCGGTGATGATCATGCGCACCGGCAGGGTTTCCTGTTGCGTTGCCAGCCATTGCGCCAACTGGCTGCCGTAGCTCGGCGTGAAACCGAGGACATTGATGTGATGACGACGGATCAGGCCACAGATTTCTTCCGCGTCCCACTGCCCTTGAGCCCGCAGCACCACTTGCGCACCGCTGAGCAACGGCACCAGTAAACGCTCGGTGGCGGCGTCGAAGTTGATCGAATAGAAGTGCAGTTCGCAGTCATCGGCGCGCATGCCGAAGCGCTCGATCACCGCGCGGCAGTGCATGGCGATTTCGCCGTGGGACACCACCACGCCTTTCGGTTTTCCGGTCGAGCCCGAGGTGTAGATCAGGTAGGCCTGATGCTGCGGCAAGCTGATCAACGGCAGCTCGGTGGCCGGGTAGTTGGCCAGTGCAACGGCGTCCTCTTCAAGACACCAGCTGCCGACGGTCGCCGGCAACTCGCCCAACGCCTGGAACATCGCCGCATCGCTGAGCAGCAAACCGATGCCGCTGTCTTCGATCATGTAATGCAAGCGGTCCAGCGGGTATTCCGGATCCAGTGGCACATAGGCGCCGCCGGCCTTGAGGATCGCCAGCAGGCCGACGACCATCTCCAGCGAGCGCTCCAGTGCCAGGCCCACGCGCACGTGCGGACCAACACCGCGTTCACGCAGCATCCAGGCGAGGCGATTGGCGCGGCTGTCGAGTTCGGCGTAGCTCAGGGTCCGCCCGGCGAAGGTCAGGGCCGGAGCGTCTTTGCGCTTCAAGGCTTGCTCGGCGAACAAATGATGAATGCATTGGTCCAGTCGATGTTCACCCGGCTCGACACCGAGGCTGTCGAGCAGATGTTGTTGTTCGTCACACGCCAGCAGCGGCAGCTCACTCAAGCGCTGCTGCGGATCGGCAATCAGCGCCTCCAGCAGGTTGCGCCAATGCCCGGCCATGCGCGCGATGCGCGGTTCATCGAACAGATCGGTGCTGTAGGTCAGGCAGCAACCCAGGCGATGGTCGAGGTCGGTGACCTCGAGGTTGAGGTCGAACTTGGTCGCGCGGGCATCGTTGGCCAGGTACTCGACCGTCATGCCGGCCAGGCTGCGGCTTTGCTGGAACTCCCAGCGCTGCACGTTGCACATCACCTGGAACAACGGGTTGTAGGCCGCGCTGCGGGGTGGTTGCAAGGCTTCCACCAGATGATCGAATGGCAGGTCCTGATGGGACTGGCCTTCGATCACCGTGTGGCGCAGCTGCTCGAACAACTCGCCCACGGACATCTGCCCGTCGAGCCGGCAGCGCAGCACCTGCGTGTTGAGGAACGCGCCGATCAGCCCTTCGCTTTCCGGACGAATGCGGTTGGCCACCGGCGCGCCGATGCGTAGATCGGTCTGGCTGCTGTAGCGGAACAGCAGCGTAGCCAGGGCGGCGGTCATGGTCATGAACAGGGTCAGGCCGTTTTGCGCGTTGAAGGCGCGGACCTTTGCCGCGAGCTCGTCGCTCAGGTCGAAACGATACAACTCACCCTGATGGCTTTGCACCGGCGGGCGCGGACGGTCGGCCGGCAACTCCAGCAACGGGTGTTCGCGGCCCAGTTGCGTGGTCCAGTAATCGAGCTGACGCTGACGCTCGCCGGACTCAAGCCACTGACGCTGCCACACGCTGTAATCCAGGTACTGCACCGGCAACGGCGCCAGCGGTGATTCACGATCATCGACGAACGCTTCGTACAGCGCGCTGAGCTCCCGGGCAAAAATGTCCATCGCCCAGCCTTCGGTGACGATGTGGTGCAGGGTCAGAACGAAGTAGTGTTCCTGTTCGGCGGTCTTGACCAGGCAGGCGCGCAGCAAAGGTCCGGTCTCCAGATCGAACGGCTGGTGCGCTTCGTCGTCGGCCAGTTGCTGCACCTGCCACTCGCGGACTTCGGCATCCAGCGCGGTGAAATCCTTCCATGCCATGCGCACGCCGGTTTGCGCGTGTACTTGCTGGCGGGCGACGCCGTCGATACTCGGGAACGTAGTGCGCAGGGTTTCGTGACGCAGGATCAGGGCTTGCAGCGCCGCCTCGAAACGCGCCACGTCGAGCACGCCGCGCAGCCGCGCCATGCCGCCGACGTTGTAGGCCGGGCTGTCGGGTTCCATCTGCCAGAGAAACCACATGCGCTGCTGGGAATAGGACAGCGGCACCGGCTGGCTGCGATCGACTTTTTCAATTGGCGGCTGCTTGTTGGTGCTGCCGCTGGCCTGGATCAGGCGAACCTGTTCGGCAAAGGCACCGAGTTCGCTGTGTTCGAACAGCGCCCGCAGCGGCAACTCGACGTCGCAGGCCTGGCGGGTGCGGGAGATAATTTGCGTGGCCAGCAGAGAGTGGCCGCCGAGGGCAAAAAACTCATCGCGCAGGCCGACTTGCGCCAGGCCCAGCACTTCGCGCCAGATGCCGGCGATGCGTTGTTCCAGTTCTGTCACGGGCTCGACGTGTTCGCGCACCTGCCACTGCGGCTCCGGCAGGGCGCGGCGGTCGAGCTTGCCGCTCGGGCCGAGGGGCATTTCATCCAGGCGCATCAGTTGCGCCGGGACCATGTATTCCGGCAGTTCGGCGGCCAATGCGCTTTTCAGGCGCGCGGTTTGCTCGGCTTCGTCCCCGGCATTGTTCGCTGCGGTGTAGTAACCGATAAGTTGCGCCCCGGCCACGGTGTCGCGCACCAGCACCACGGCTTGCGCAACACCGTCCTGGGCCAGCAGTCGCGCCTGGATTTCTTCCGGTTCAACGCGGAACCCGCGCAACTTGACCTGCTGATCGAGACGGCCGAGGTATTCGATCACGCCGTCCGCCGTCCAGCGCGCCCGGTCGCCGGTGCGATACAGGCGCGCGCCCGGCTCGCCCATCGAATCGACCACGAAGCGTTCGGCGGTCAACGCCGGGCGACCGAGGTAACCACGGGCCAGGCCAACGCCGCTGATGCACAGCTCACCCGGCACGCCGACCGGCACGGGATTGAGATCGCTGTCGAGCACGCGGCAGATCACATTGCCCAGCGGCCGGCCAATCGGCGAGCGTTCGCCATCGGCGCTGGAGCATTGCCAGTGGGTGACGTTGATCGCGGTTTCGGTCGGGCCGTAACGGTTGTGCAGTTGCACCGCTGGCAGCTGCGCCAGCACCCGGTTGCGCAGCTCCGCCGGCAAGGCCTCGCCCCCGGAGAACACCCGGCGCAGGCTGGTGCATTCAGCGCTCAGTGGTTCGTCGATGAACAGCGAAAGCAGCGGCGGCACGAAGTGCAACGTGGTCACGCCGTACGCTTGCACAAGCTGCGCGATGCGGTGCGGATCGCGGTGCTCACCGGGCGCGGCGATCAGCAAACGTGCGCCAGTGATCAGCGGCCAGAAGCACTCCCACACCGACACGTCGAAACTGATCGGCGCCTTTTGCATCAGCACGTCGCTTTCGTTCAGGCGATAAGTGTCCTGCATCCATTGCAGGCGCTCGGCCAGCGCCGCGTGGGTGTTGCCGACGCCTTTGGGCTGGCCGGTGGAACCGGAGGTGTAAATCACATAAGCAAGGTTATCGCCATGCAGGTGCAGTCCCGGCGCATGGCTTGGCCAGTTGTCCAGGTGCAGGGTGTCCATGGCGATCACGCTGACGCCCTCGCTGGCCGGCAAGCGCTCGAGCAATCGGGTTTGCGTCAGCAGCAATTCAACACCGCTGTCGCTGAGCATGTAGGCCAGGCGCTCGGCGGGGTAATCCGGGTCCAGCGGCACGTAGGCGCCACCGGCCTTGATGATCGCCAGCAGGCCGATCAGCAGTTGCGGCGAACGCTCGCAAGCGATGGCCACGCAGACGTCCGGCCCCACACCTTTGTCGCGCAAGTAATGGGCCAGACGGTTGGCCCGGGTGTGCAGTTCGGCGAAGTCCATCTGGCCGCCGTCCCATATCAACGCCGGGCGCTCAGGTGTCAGCCGGGCTTGTTGGTTGAGCCACTCGGGCAGCCATTGGCTGGCCGCTGCGCAGGGTGCGCTGGCCCAGTCCGATTGCTGAAGCTGCTCGGCAGCCGTCAACAGTGGCAGGTCACCGATGGCGGTGTCCGCTTGCTCGCAGACAGCCCGCAGCAGGTTGCAGAAATGCTCGGCCAGGCGCTCGATGGTCGCGGCCTCGAACAACTCACTGGCGTAGTCGAAGGACAAGGTCAGGCGACCGTTGCGGTCTTCTTCGCTGTGCAACTGCAAGTCGAACTTGGCTTCGCGGCTGTGCCACGGCAGCTCTTCGGCCAGCAGCCCCGGCAGGCGCTTCAAGGCGCCGAGGTCGCGTTGCTGATGGTTGAACATGACCTGGAACAGGCCCTGTTCACGGGCCTGCGGGAAGGCTTCCAGCAGTTGTTCGAACGGCAGGTCCTGATGCGCTTGCGCACCCAACGCCGCCTGACGGGTCTGCGCCAGCAGCGCAACGAATGGCAGGCGTGAGTCCACCTCGGCACGCAGCACCTGGGTATTGATGAAGAAGCCGATCAGGCCCTGGGTTTCCAGGCGCGGACGGTTGGCATTGGGCACGCCGATGCGGATATCTCGCTGGCCGCTGTAGCGGTGCAACAAGGTCTGGAACGCCGCCAGCAACAGCATGAAGGCGGTCGATTCATGGGCCTGGGCGATCTGCCGAATCGCATCGCTCAGGGCCGCGCCCAGACGCACGGTGTGGCGAGCGGCGCTGTGCAGTTGTTGGGCAGCGCGTGGATGGTCGGTGGCCAGGCTCAGGGTTGGATGCTCATCACCCAAGCGGTCTTTCCAGTAGGCCAGTTGCCGCTCGCCCTCCCCTTGCGCCAGCCATTGCCGCTGCCAGCTGGCGTAATCGGCGTACTGCGTCGGCAATGGCGCCAGCAGCGCTTGCTGGCCCTGGGAGGCGGCCGCATACAGGCGCGAGAACTCGTCTATCAGTACATTCAGCGACCAGCCGTCAGCGATGATGTGGTGCATCGTCACCAACAACTGATGGTCTTCGTCGTCGAGGCGCACTAGCGTCACCCACAGCAGCGGGCCTTTCTCCAGATCGAACTGGGTCCGCGCTTCGTCCTCACGGATCTGCTGTGCCCGGGCCTCACGCTCGGCAGCCGGCAGGTCGCTGATATCGATCAGCTGCAGGTTGAACCCGGCCGCCGCATCCACCTGTTGCAACGCCACGCCGTCACGTTCGAAGAATCGCGTACGCAGGGATTCGTGGCGCTCGATCAACTGCTGGAAACTGGCGCGCAAGGCCTCCTCATCCAGCTCGCCGCGTAGGCGCAAGCCGCCGGGAATGTTGTAGGCGCTGCTGTGCGGGTCGAGTTGCCAGGTGATCCACAGGCGGTTTTGTGCCAGGGATTGCGGCATCGGTTGCTGGCGCGACAGCGCCGTGATCGCGCCCTGGGCAAGGCCACCGTCCTGTTGCAGACGGGTCACGACATCGGCGAATGCGCCGAGGGTCGGGGCTTCGAACAGCAGGCGCAGGTTCAACTCCAGACCCAATTCTTCCCGCAGGCGCGCCACCACTTGCGTCGCCGCGATGGAGTTGCCGCCGAGCAAGAAGAAATGATCATCGGCGCTCACCTGCCCCACCTGCAACTGCTCGCACCAGATCCGGCCGATCAGGCTTTGCAGCTCGGAGCCCGACTCGATCGGGCCTGCACTTTCGGTGGCGGCCGACGGGAACATCGCGTAGCTGTCGAGACTGCCGTCCGCCAGGCGACTGCGGCACGCCGAGCGTTGCAATTTGCCGCTGGAGGTCTTGGGCAGCGCGCCCGGATTGAGCAGCACCACCACGCTCGGCGCTTGCTGATACGCCTCGGCGATGGCTTGGCGAATGGCTTTGATCAAGGATTCCGGCGGCAGTATTTTCTGTACGCTGCGGCTGATTTCGGCGGCGATGCCGATGCCTTCCTGACCCTCGACCATGACGGCAAAGGCAGCAACCCGGCCTTTGCGCACCACTTCCATTTCACGTTCGACGGTCTGCTCGATGTCCTGCGGGTACAGGTTGTGCCCGCGCACGATCAGCATGTCCTTCAGGCGCCCGGTGATGTACAGCTCGCCGTTGCGCAGGAAACCCAGGTCCCCGGTGCGCAGCCAGGTCTGGCCGGCGTGCCGAACGAAGGTCTTGGCCGACGCCTCGGGGTTGCGCCAGTAGCCTGAGGCGATGCTCGGCCCGCTGGCCCAGACTTCGCCGACGACGTTGTCGGCCTGTTCGCTGAGCGCGACCGGGTCAATGATCTGCACCGCGTGCGCCGGTTGGCTGATACCGCAACTCATGATTGGGCTGCCCTCGCCCGCTTCGACACGGTTCTGCGCCAGGGCCTGATCGTCCACCCGCAGGTTGCCGATGCCTTGGCCGCGCGCTGTGCCGGCCACGAACAGGGTGGCTTCGGCCAGACCGTAGGAGGCCATGAAACTGTCCGCGGTGAAGCCGCAGGTGGCGAACTTGTCGGCGAAGCGTTCCAGGGTGTCGAGGCGAATCGGTTCGGAACCGGAATACGCCACGCGCCAGCCACTCAGGTCGAGCCGTTCCAGGGCCGACTCGCTGACCCGTTCGCTGCACAAGCGATAGGCAAAATCCGGCCCGCCGCTGATCGTGCCGCCGTATTCGCTGATCGCCTCCAGCCAGCGCAACGGCCGGCCGAGGAAGTACGCCGGGGACATCAACACGCAAGGCACGCCGCTGAAAACCGGCTGCAACAGGCCGCCGATCAGGCCCATGTCGTGGTACAGCGGCAGCCAACTGACAATGACGTCGTCGGGGTTCAGGTCAATGCCGAAACCGTGGCGAATCAGCAATTCGTTGGCCACCAGATTGCCGTGGCTGACTTGCACGCCTTTGGGCAGCGCGGTGGAGCCAGAGGTGTATTGCAGGAAGGCGATGTGATCGTCCTGCAGATCCACCGCGACCCAGCGCTCGGCCAGTGCACCGTCGAGGGTATCGACACACAGCAGCGGCGGCGCCCCTTCGATCTGCTGCAACCCATCGCGCAGCCCGGCGCTGGTCAACAGCAAGCGCGGCTGGGCATCGCTGATGATCGACAGCAGGCGTTCCTGGTGATGACGGCGCGTCGACTCCGGCGGGTAAGCCGGCACCGCGATCACCCCGGCGTACAGGCAACCGAAGAACGCCGCGACGTAATCCGGGCCGCTGGGGAACAGCAACACGGCGCGGTCGCCAACATCCGCTTGCGCCTGCAATGCGCCGGCAATCGTCCGCGCCCGCAGATCCAGTTCGCGATAGCTGAGCACCACAGCCTGATCCGGGGTCTCGGCAAGAAAGCGCAGGGCCACCCGATCCGGCGTCAGGGCCGCGCGGCGCTGAAGGGCTTGGACCATTGTGCTGGGGAGTTCGAACGCGTCGGTCATGAGGTTTCCTGCCTGAATTCGGCTTGGTAGGAGCGAGCCTGCTCGCGAAAATCCGGAGAACGCCGCGGGGGTGTCAGGCGCCCATCGTCATCGTTGACGACCATCGCGAGCGAGCTCGCTCCTACGGGGTGATGAGGGTTGCGCTGTGCAATTCATCCTTGAGAACGGATGACGTCTTGAAATAATTAGTCGCCGGCCGCAACGCAAAGCGGACTGAAGTGAGTCAGCGTGTCGCAGTTCTCACTCTGCACTGCTGCGGCGCATTAGTTCTTTTTCTCATTTGACAATCATTATCATTAAGCCTAATTTGTCGCTCGATCTGTAGGACGGCCCCCCCCGGTTCATTCGCCGTCCCACTAACCTTTTGGCAGCAGGGTGATTTCCATGATGGAACCAGTATCCACAAGCAGGTGCGATACACCGCTACTTCAGGCATTCGTCGACAATCGACTGATTCTGGTGAAGATCGCAGCCAGAATTACCGGTTGTCGCTCACGTGCCGAAGATGTTGTGCAGGATGCATTCTTCCGGTTGCAATCGGCCCCGCCCATCACCAGTTCGATCAAGGCCCAGCTCAGCTACCTGTTCCAGATCGTGCGCAACCTGGCGATCGACCACTACCGCAAGCAGGCGCTGGAGCAGAAGTATTCCGGCCCTGAAGAGGAAGGGCTGAATGTGGTGATCCAGGGTGCGTCACCGGAAACCTCGCACATCAATTTCTCGACGCTGGAGCACATTGCCGATGCGTTGACCGAGTTGCCGAGCCGTACCCGCTACGCCTTCGAGATGTATCGCCTGCACGGCGTACCGCAAAAAGACATCGCCAAGGAACTCGGCGTCTCGCCGACCCTGGTGAACTTCATGATCCGTGATGCGCTGGTGCACTGCCGCAAGGTGTCGGGCAACCGAGGTGATATGGCTGCTCGCCAATAAGATCCGGGATTGCATCGCGCCCTTCGCGAGCAAGCCCGCTCCCACAGGGTCCTGCGAACACAGGACAAATGTGGGAGCGGCGGTGCGACGATTCGACTTGCTCGCGAAGGCTGACTCAAGACCACAACGAACCTTGAGTCTCAAGCCTCAAGCCAGTCTGCACCGATCAAAAAACCGCTCCCGCCCCAACACCATCAAGGCCGCGCGCTTGTGCGGAAAGTCGAACTCCTTCTCGCAGTGAAAGCACTGCTCCTGCATGTACCCGATCATCTTCGCGTTATCGGCACGCGGCTCGGCAACCACGCGCTGCGTGCGCGGATCATCGAGAAACAGGTAATGCACCAACGCCGATAACCAGCTCGCCACCTTGTGCGGACCACGGTGATGTTCTTCACCCACCAGCATGTGAATGCCACGGTCGTAATCGCCGGCCTCGTAGAAGGGTGCGATGCGATCCTCCCTGGCCCAGTAGGCTTCGAAATAAGCGAACGGCTGATCGTCGAAACAACCGATCAGCGTCAGCGTATGCGGGTCGGCTTCGAGTTTGCTCAGGTATTGGCGATGCTGTTCGAGGCTGCCCTCCTCCTGCCAGAAACTGGCGACACGCGGGCTGTTCTGCCAGCGGTTGAAGCGCGCCAGGTCTTGCTCGATGTCCAGCGCGCGCAGGGAAACCCGGGCACCCAGCCGCGCATCGAAGCGTCGATACACTTCACCCCGGGGTTTGACCGGCCGCCGTGGATGACGCTTGCCATCAGTGATGAGCATTTGCTGTGGATAGCTGCCGGTCAGTGAATGCCCCAGCCACGGTTGCGGCAACTGCCAGAACAAGGTGCGCTCGCAGAGATACTGACCGTTGACGGAAGTCGCAATCAGCAGGCCGCTGAACACGGCTTCGTCCGGCACGTCTTGCAGTTGCCAGACCAGGCGCTGACAGTCGGAGTCGCGAGCGAACAGCCAGTAACAGGCCGCCCACAACGCCTGCCCTTCAGGGCGACTGAAATGCGCCTCCATTTGCACGTGCAACTCGGGGCCACGAATCAGCCGCAGGGTGAGCAACGGTTGCCCATCCAGACTGAGGCTCAGACGGCAATCGGTTTCATCAGCGGCAAGACGGCTGCCTGTCGGCAGACACAGGACAGTCAGGTCATTCAAATTGGGCATGGGTCGGGCTCACGATAATCGTCGACAGTTCAACGAAGTGACGTGAGCCATGGCAGGAAATTTAGCAAAAGACCGTCAATTGGCGACTTGTGGCGCCAGTCCTTTGCGCGGGATTGGCACCAGCGCAATCTTGTACGGATCGAAAATCCTCAGCATCTGGCCGTTGTTCCGCAAGCCTTGCAATAACTTGCTGAAGGCCTCGCCACTGATAGGCGCGGTAGGACGCAGAATGGCGTAGTGGTGATAGATCTGGTCGACGCGCTGGGACACCAGCAATTCATCAGCGACTTTTTTATTGCGCAAGAAGTAGTCGCTCAGGTAGGAGCGCGTGACCAGGGCAATGTCGGCCCGGTCGCGTAATACCATCAGCAGATTGCTGTCATGGGAATAGGTCAGCGTGGCGTTGTAGTTTTTCGCGAGGTACTGGGGATCGGCATTGAAGTTGGCGAACTCGTAGTGATAGCCGCTGAACAGTGCCAGGCGCTTGCCGTTCAGGTCGGAAAAATAGCTTTGCTGTCGATCGGGCAGGCGTTGCGCGACAAAAATCTCGGCGTCTTCCAGCCCCATGTCGACGGCCGTGTGGGGGATCTCTTCCCAACCCCAGGCAGGATTTTCGAAGATGGCCATGTCGACCCGGCCCTGCTTGAAGTCACCGAAGCGCCGGGGAATGGAAGTGGGCACCAGGACAAACTGGTAGTCGCTTTGCGATGCATTCAGGGCCTCGACCAGTTGCGGCAGCAACCCGGTATCGGCCCCGGATTCCGGGCGCACGGTGTAGGGCGGAAAGTGCGCGGCACCAATGCGCACCAGTTGCGCAGCCTGGGATGGCATCATCGTTGACGCCGCAAACATCGACAGCAACAGCCGCGAGGCTGACCGAATTGGCGAACCCATCAAAACGACCCCACTCCCCAATAAAACAGCATCAATGCATTCAAGCTAGGCGGTTTCTTCCAGTTAGCCAGTTTAATGCTGACCAACACTAACTTATTGCCGGTCTTCCAGCACCAGAATCAACGCCTCATCGGCCAACTGATCAAGGCTCATGCTGCCGTCGGCACGAAACCAGGTGGTGGTCCAGGACAATGCGCCGGTCAGGAACCGCCGAGTGATAAACACATCGCCGCGGATAAAACCGGCGGTCTTGGCTTCACCCAGTACTTGCAGCCAGATGTCTTCGTAGATATCCCGCAGCGCCAGGACCTTGGCCTGGCCCTCTTCGGACAGCGAGCGCCATTCGTAGACCAGCACGGCCATGGCCTCGCCGCTGCCGCCCATGATCGACTGCAACTCACAGCGGATCAGCGCCAGCACCTGCTCGCGCACACTGCCGGCCTCGGAGATGGCCGCACGCATCAACGCGGTGTTGTAGCGAATGGTCTCCTCCATCACGGCGCGCAGAATTTCGTCCTTGCTCTTGAAGTGATGGAAAATACTCCCGGACTGAATGCCCACGGCGCCGGCCAGGTCGCGCACGGTCGTGCGCTCATAGCCTTTATTGCGGAACAGGTGGGCCGCCACTTGCAGCAACTTGCCACGGGCGCTGTCCGGATCGGTCAATTGGCCGTCGTCGACCAATTGGCGCATGACCCTCAGGGCTTTTTGCTCGTCCACCCATTCTCTCCTACAGTCGATCAATCAGTAACGCCGATCCCCCCGAAAACACCGGAGTTGCGCGGGCAATTTAAGCGCATGGATGCAACCAAGCAAGCGCTTGGGCAGAAGAAAATCAAGTCATTTACAAACCAAGCGCTTGCTTGGTAATGTCGATACACTTCGGTTGGAGGTGGCTATGGAATGGACTGCGCCTAAAACAATTCGCATCGGTTGCGCCAGCGCCTTCTGGGGCGATACCTCGACCGCTGCCGCGCAACTGGTGGAACACGGCTATCTGGACTATCTGGTCTTCGATTACCTGGCGGAAATCACCCTGTCGATCATGGCCGGCGCGCGGATGAAAGATCCCCGGGCCGGCTATGCGGGCGACTTCATCGAAGTGCTCGCGCCCTTGCTGCCGCAGCTCGCGCAGCAAAACATCCGGGTCATCAGTAATGCTGGCGGGGTCAATCCCCAAGCCTGCGCCGCCGCCCTGCAAGCGGCCTGCGACAAGGCCGGGGTGGCGCTGAAGATCGCCGTGCTGCTGGGTGATGACCTGCAGCCGCAATTCAAACAACTGGCCAACCTGGGCATTCATGAAATGTTCAGCGGCGCGCCCCTGCCATCGATGTGCGTCTCGACCAATGCCTACCTCGGTGCACCCGGCATTGTCGAAGCCCTGCGTCTGGGGGCGGACATCGTGATCACCGGGCGCGTGGTCGACAGTGCGGTGGTCAGCGCCGCACTGGTGCATGAGTTCGGCTGGTCGTGGCACGACTACGACAAGCTCGCCCAGGCGGCATTGGCCGGGCACATCATCGAATGCGGCGCCCAGTGCACGGGCGGCAACTTCACCGACTGGCGCGACGTGCCCGACTACGAACACATCGGCTTTCCCATCGTCGAAGTCAGCGCCGACAGCCAGTTCATCGTCAGCAAACCCGAAGGTACCGGCGGGCTGGTCACGCCGCTGACGGTGGGCGAACAGATGCTGTATGAAATCGGTGACCCACGTGCCTACCTGCTGCCCGACGTGGTGTGCGATTTCACTCAGGTCAAATTGCTGCAACAAGGCAGGAACGCGGTGCAGGTGCACGGCGCCAAAGGTCTGCCGCCGACCGCTCAATACAAGGTCAGCGCCACGTACCCCGATGGTTTCCGCTGCACCGCCAGTTGCCTGATCGCCGGCATCGATGCCGTCGACAAGGCGCGGCGAGTCGGTGATGCGATCATCAACAAGACTTCGGAAATGTTCCGCCAGCGCGGCTGGGCGCCGTACAGCGACGTGAGTATCGAGTTGCTGGGCAGCGAGGCCACCTACGGCCCCCACGGCCAACGTCAGGACAGTCGCGAAGTTGTGATCAAACTCGCGGTGCGCCATCCGGACAAGCAGGCATTGATCGTGTTCTCCCGGGAAATCGCCCAGGCCGCCACCGGCATGGCGCCCGGGCTGACCGGCATTGTCGGTGGCCGGCCGACGGTGTATCCGCTGATCCGGCTGTTCTCGTTCCTGATCGACAAAACCGCCTGCACGCTGGACATTGATTGCATGGGCCAGCGCCACCCGTGTGCCCTGCCCGCCCTCGATGTGCTCGACCCGCTGGACCTGCCAGCCCCGTTCGCCCCGCCGAAACCGGTCGGCCTGGCCGATGCCAGCGTGGCCCTGGTCAAACTGGCTGTCGCCCGCTCTGGCGACAAGGGCAACCACAGCAACATCGGCGTCATGGCTCGCGCGCCCGAATTCCTGCCATGGATTGCCGAAACCTTGACCCCGGAAGTGATCGTCGACTGGATGGGCCACGTCCTCGATCCAATCCACGGGCGGGTCGAACGCTGGTACTTGCCCGCCAGCCACAGCCTGAATTTCCTGCTGGAGAACGCCCTCGGCGGCGGCGGTGTCGCCAGCCTGCGCATCGATCCGCAAGGCAAGGCTTTCGCCCAGCAACTGCTGGAAATCCAGATCCCGGTGCCGCAGCGCATCGCCGACCAGTTCAACTAGAGGATTGCCGCCATGGCCTACGATTCGATTTTCAAAGCCGATTTGTTTGCCGGCCAAAACATCATCGTCACCGGTGGCGGCAGTGGCATCGGCCGCTGCACCGCCCACGAACTGGCGGCCCTCGGTGCCCATGTGCTGCTGGTCGGGCGCAAGGCCGACAAGCTGAAAACCGTTGCGGCGGAGATCGCCGACGACGGCGGCAAGGCCGACTGGGCGGTTTGCGATATCCGCGAGGAAGAACCAGTGCAGCACCTGGTCAGCGAATTGATCCGCAAGCATGGCCCCATTCATGGCCTGGTCAACAATGCGGGCGGGCAGTACCCGTCGCCTCTGGCCTCAATCAATCAGAAGGGTTTCGAAACGGTGATGCGCACCAACCTGGTGGGCGGTTTCCTGATGGCCCGGGAAGTGTTCAACCAGTCCATGAGCCAGCACGGCGGCGCCATCGTCAACATGCTCGCCGACATGTGGGGCGGCATGCCCGGTATGGGCCACTCTGGTGCGGCACGTTCGGGCATGGACAACCTGACCAAGACCGCCGCTTACGAATGGGGTCATGCCGGGGTGCGGGTCAACGCCGTGGCGCCGGGCTGGATTGCCTCCAGCGGCATGGACACCTACGAAGGAGCGTTCAAGGCTGCGATTCCGACCTTGCGCGAACACGTGCCGCTCAAGCGCATCGGCACCGAATCGGAAGTCAGCGCGGCGATTGTTTTCCTGCTCAGCCCCGCAGCGGCGTTTGTCAGCGGCAGCACCTTGCGCATCGACGGCGCCGCCAGCCTCGGCGGTCGCGCCTGGCCGATCCATAAAGCGACCAACAGCCAGTCGTACAACGGTTTCCACCGCGCCTACATACCAGACGTATTGAAGGACAAGGAATAACCCATGCCGGTGATTCAGTCGTTACTCGATCCACACAGCGAGCCGTTCGCCCAGAACCGTGCGGCGATGCTGAGCGCCATCGAGCAAGTTCGCGTGCTCGAACAGAACCTGCTGAACAAGGCCGCCGAAGCCAAGCCGAAGTTCGAAAAACGCGGCCAATTGCTGCCTCGCGAGCGCCTCAACCTGCTGCTGGACCCCGGCGCGCCGTTTCTCGAACTGGCCAGCCTGGCCGGCTACAAGCTGCACGACGACAAGGATGGCAGCTGCGCCGGTGGCGGCTTGATCGCCGGGATCGGCTACGTGTCCGGCGTGCGTGTGCTGGTAGTCGCCAACAACAGCGCGATCAGGGGCGGGACCATCTCCCCCAGCGGCTTGAAAAAATCCCTGCGCCTGCAACAGATCGCCATGGAAAACAAACTGCCGGTGATCACCCTCGCCGAAAGCGGCGGTGCCAACCTCAATTACGCGGCGGAGATTTTCGTCGAAGGCGCGCGCAGCTTTGCCAATCAGGCGCGGATGTCAGCCATGGGGTTGCCGCAGATCACCGTGGTGCACGGCTCGGCCACTGCGGGCGGTGCCTATCAGCCGGGATTGTCGGATTACGTGGTGGTGGTGCGCGGCAAGGCCAAGCTGTTTCTCGCCGGCCCACCATTGCTCAAGGCCGCCACCGGCGAGGTCGCCACCGATGAAGAACTGGGCGGCGCCGAGATGCACGCACAAACCGCCGGCACCGCCGAATACCTGGCTGAAAACGACGCTGACGGCGTGCGTCAGGTGCGCGAGATCGTCGCCTTGCTGCCGTGGAACGAGCAGTTGCCCCCACTCCCCGAACGTCGCTGGGAGGAGCCGCTCTACCCCATCGACGAACTGCTGGGCCTGATCCCGGATGACCCGAAAAAACCCTACGACGTGCGCGAAATCATCGCCCGTCTGGCCGACGCTTCGAACTTTCTTGAGTTCAAGGGCGAGTTCGATCAGCAGACTGTGTGCGGTCATCTGAAAATCCAGGGCCGCGCCTGTGGCTTCATCGGCAACAACGGCCCGATCACGCCAAAAGGCGCGAGCAAGGCCGCCCAGTTCATCCAGCTGTGCGACCAGAGCCAGACGCCGCTGCTGTTTTTCCACAACACCACCGGGTTCATGGTCGGCACCGAATCGGAACAGCAAGGCGTGATCAAGCACGGCGCGAAGATGATTCAGGCGGTGGCCAACGCCCGGGTGCCGAAGCTGACCATCGTCGTCGGTGGCTCCTACGGCGCCGGCAACTATGCAATGTGCGGACGCGGCCTCGACCCGCGTTTCATCTTCGCCTGGCCCAACAGCCGCACCGCCGTGATGGGTGGTGCACAAGCGGGCAAGGTACTGCGCATCGTCACCGAGGCCAAACAGGCCAAGGACGGGCTGGTGCCAGACCCGAAAATGCTCGACATGCTCGAACAGGTCACCGCGCAGAAACTCGACAGCCAGTCCACGGCGCTCTACGGCAGCGCCAACCTCTGGGACGACGGTTTGATCGACCCGCGCGATACCCGGACCTTGCTTGGTTATCTGCTGGATATCTGTCACGAGGCCCAGGTGCGGCCATTGCAAGCCAACAGTTTTGGCGTAGCCCGGCTCTAGGCCCGCTCAAGGAGAACAATAAAAATGATCTTCACCCAGGAACACGAAGCACTGCGCCGCACCGTGCGCCAGTTCGTCGAACACGAGATCAACCCGCACGTTGAGGAGTGGGAAAAGGCCGGACGCTTCCCCATCCACGAAATCTTCCGCAAGGCCGGCGACCTCGGCTTGCTGGGCATTTCCAAGCCGGAAAAGTTCGGCGGCATGGGGCTCGACTACAGCTATTCGATCGTCGCGGCCGAAGAGTTCGGCACCATTCATTGCGGCGGCGTACCGATGTCCATCGGCGTGCAGACCGACATGTGCACGCCGGCGCTGGCCCGATTCGGTTCCGATGAACTGCGCGAGGAATTCCTGCGCCCGGCCATCAGCGGAGAGCAGGTCGGCTGCATCGGCGTCTCTGAAGTCGGTGCCGGCTCCGACGTGGCCGGGCTGAAAACCACGGCGCGCAAGGACGGCGACGACTACGTGATCAACGGCAGCAAGATGTGGATCACCAACTCGCCGAGCGCCGACTTCATCTGCCTGCTGGCCAACACCTCGGACGACAAACCGCACATCAACAAGTCGCTGATCATGGTGCCGATGAACACGCCGGGCATCAGCTTGAGCTCGCACCTGGACAAGCTCGGCATGCGCAGCTCGGAAACCGCCCAGGTGTTTTTCGACAATGTGCGCGTACCGCAGCGCAACCGCATAGGCCATGAAGGCGCGGGGTTCATGATGCAGATGCTGCAGTTCCAGGAGGAACGCCTGTTCGGCGCGGCCAACATGATCAAGGGCCTGGAGTACTGCGTCGACAGCACCATCGAATACTGCAAGGAGCGCAAAACCTTCGGCAACGCACTGATCGACAATCAGGTGATCCACTTCCGCCTGGCGGAACTGCAAACCGAAATCGAATGCCTGCGGGCGCTGGTCTATCAGGCCACGGAGCAATACATCAAAGGCCAGGACGTCACGCGCCTGGCCTCCATGGCCAAGCTCAAGGCCGGGCGACTGGGCCGCGAAGTCAGCGACAGTTGCCTGCAATACTGGGGCGGCATGGGCTTCATGTGGGACAACCCGGTGGCCCGGGCTTACCGCGATGTACGGCTGGTGTCGATCGGCGGCGGCGCCGACGAAATCATGCTGGGGATCATCTGCAAACTGATGGGCATTCTGCCGGGGAAAAAGAAATGAACAACCTACCGGTTTGCCAGACCTTACTGCTGGAGCTGCACAATGGCGTGCTGCACATCACCCTCAACCGCCCGGAATGCCGCAATGCGATGAGCTTGCAGATGGTCGCCGAGTTGCGCTCGGTGCTGGCCGCGGTACGGGATAAACCCGGGGTTCGCGCACTGGTGATCGGCGGCGTCGGCGGGCACTTCTGTGCCGGCGGCGACCTCAAGGACATGGCCAACGCCCGCGCTCAAGGCTCGACTGCGCACCGGGATCTGAACCGGGTGTTCGGCGCGCTATTGCAAGAGGTGCAACACGCACCGCAAGTGGTGATCACGGTGCTGCAGGGTGCGGTGCTCGGCGGCGGTCTCGGCCTGGCCTGCGTCAGCGATATCGCCCTGGCCGATCACCAGGCGCAATTCGGCCTGCCGGAAACCAGCCTCGGCCTGTTGCCGGCGCAGATCGCGCCGTTCGTGGTGCAACGCATCGGCTTGACCCAGGCCCGGCGCCTGGCCCTGACGGCGGCGCGTTTTGATGGTCACCAGGCACGACGCATGGGGCTGGTGCATTTTGTCGAACACGATCCGCAGGCCCTGGCCGAACGTCTCGATGAGGTCTTGGCCCACGTGTTGTGTTGTGCGCCGGGGGCGAATGCGGCGACCAAGAAACTGTTGCTGGCCAGTGCCGGACAGCCGTCGGATGAATTGCTGGATCAAGCGGCTCAATGGTTCAGCGAAGCGGTGACCGGAGCCGAAGGCATAGAGGGAACGATGGCCTTCGTGCAAAAACGCAAACCGGGCTGGGCCTCTTAAAAGCATCGCGAGCAAGCTCGCTCCCACATTGGACTTATGTCGTTCATAAACCCTGTGGGAGCGGGCTTGCTCGCGAAGAGGCCCGAACAGACACCGCAAAACCAAGGGAACAACCCATGCCCGGACTCAAAAAAATCCTCATCGCCAACCGCGGCGAAATCGCCTGTCGCATCCAGCGCACGGCCCAGGCGCTGGGCTATCGCACGGTTGCCGTGTTCAGCGACGCCGACGCCGATGCTCTGCACGTGCAGATGGCCGACGAGGCGGTCAACATCGGCCCGGCCCCGGTGCAACAGTCTTACCTGAACATCCCGGCCATCCTCGACGCGGCCAGGCGCACGGGCGCGGATGCGATCCATCCGGGCTACGGCTTCCTCTCGGAAAACGCCGGGTTTGCCCTTGCCTGCCGGGACGCCGGCATCACCTTCATCGGCCCCAGCCCCGAGGCCATCGAACTGATGGGCAGCAAGCGCCTGTCGAAGATCGCCATGATCGAAGCCGGTGTACCGTGCATCAACGGTTATCAAGGCGCCGGGCAGGACGACGCCACCTTGAGTCGCGAAGCCGAGCGCATCGGCTATCCATTGATGATCAAGGCCAGCGCCGGCGGCGGTGGACGCGGCATGCGCCTGGTGCACGACGCCAGCCACTTGCTGGAACAGATTCGTACCGCGCGCTCCGAAGCCCTGAACGGTTTTGGCAGCGGCGAACTGATTCTCGAACAGGCACTGGTCGAACCCCGTCACGTCGAGATCCAGTTGTTCGGTGACCGGCATGGCAACCTGATTTACCTCGGCGAACGCGATTGTTCGGTGCAGCGCCGGCATCAGAAAGTCATCGAGGAAGCGCCCTGCCCGGTGATGACCGCTGAGCTGCGCCAGGCCATGGGCGAAGCGGCGCTCAAGGCCGGGCGAGCGGTGAAGTACGTCGGCGCGGGCACCGTGGAGTTTTTGCTGGATGCGCGCGGACAGTTCTATTTCCTGGAGATGAACACCCGACTGCAAGTGGAGCACCCGGTGACCGAACTGATCACCGGGCTGGATCTGGTGGCCTGGCAGTTGAATATCGCCGAAGGGCAACCATTGCCGCTGCGCCAGGAACAGGTGCAACTCAAGGGCCACGCCATGGAAGTGCGCCTGTATGCCGAAGACCCGGTCCAGGGTTTCCTGCCGCAAACCGGGCGCGTCGTGGCCTGGGAACCGGCATTGCAGGACGGCGTGCGGATCGACCACGGCCTGATCGAAGGCCAGGTCATCAGCCCTTTCTACGACCCGATGCTCGGCAAGCTCATCGCCCACGGCGCCACCCGCGAGGAAGCCCGACGCAAACTACTGCAGGCGGTACAAGACAGCGTGCTGCTGGGGCTGCAAAGCAATCAACGCTTGCTTGCCAGTCTGCTGGAACACCCGCAGTTCGCCAGCGGTGATTTCAGTACCGGTTTCATCCCGCAGTATTTCGCCGACCACGCCTGCCTGCATCCCGAAACCCCAAGCGCGCACCACTTGGCCATCGCCGCCGCCCTGTTCTATCAGGCGGCGGCGCAGGCTCACCCGGCCCCGCTTGGCGGTTGGCGCAACAACGCCAGCGTGCCGCTGCACTATCGCATCGGCCTTGAAGATCAGGACTGGCCGGTAGCGTTGCAGGCGACCCCGGGCCAGCCGATGCGCATTCAGGTCGCCGAGCGCAGCCTCGAACTGAAGATCATTCACAGCGACGGACGCTGGGCGACCCTGGAAATCGAAGGCGTTCGCCAACGCCACGCTTATCGCCTGGAGGCCGGGCGTCTCTGGCTGTTTACCCGGCCGGGGAGTCTGCAGTTCATGGATCGCACTCAGGCGCAGGTCCGCAGCCAGGCCAGTATCAGCTCCGGCACCCTCAAGGCACCAATGGACGGGGCGATTGTCGACGTCCTCGTCAACGAAGGCAGCCAGGTGACCAAGGGCCAACTGCTGGTGGTACTGGAGGCGATGAAAATGGAGCACCCGTTGAAATCGGGCATCGACGGTGTTCTGAAACGCTTGCAAGTCAAAGTCGGGGATCAGGTGAAAAACCGGCAGATTCTGTTGGAGGTCGAATAAGGCGCTAGGCGGAACTGCCGGGTTTGGCTACGCTCAAACCCTACAGGACGCGGATACCAGGAACCCTGCAATGCCTCACTGGCTGGTCATTGATCTGGAGGCCACCACCGATGAGGGTGGATGGCCCGTAACAGATATGGAAATCATTGAAATCGGCGCCACCCTGGTGGACCGCAAGGGACGCGAACTGGACCAGTTCCAGCGCTTCGTCCGGCCTTTGCGGCGGCCGTTGCTGACGCCGTTTTGCCGCGAGCTGACGCACATCACCCAAGCCAACATCGATGCCGCGCAACCGCTGGGCGAAGTCTGGCCGGCGTTTGAACGCTGGCTCGGCCAACACCACACGCGACTTGAAGGCTGGGTCAGTTGGGGTGATTACGATCGCAAACAACTGCTTCAGGAATGGCAGCGCCTGGGACTCGCCAGCGTGCTGGCCAACGTGCCGCACATGAACCTCAAGCAGCGCTTTGCCAAGGCCCGGCGCCTGGAGCGCCCGCTGGGGCTCAACGGCGCCCTGCAACTGGCCGGCCTGCAGTTCACCGGCCAGCAACACCGGGCGCTGGAAGATGCGCGCAATACCGCACGCCTGCTGCCGCTGGTTCTTCCGCTTTAGACAGGTGACGACGCCAAGGGCCTTGTGCATACTGGCCGGCCCTTTTTAGCCCTTTTCGAGGAATCGCCCATGTTTAAAGTCAACGAGTACTTCGACGGCACCGTCAAGTCGATCGCCTTTGGCACCGCAGAAGGTCCAGCGACCATCGGCGTCATGGCTCCGGGCGAGTACGAATTCGGCACCAGCCAGCGTGAAATCATGCACGTGGTCAGCGGCGCATTGACCGTCAAACTGCCCGACAGCAGCGACTGGGAAACCTTCGTCGCCGGCAGCCAGTTCAACGTGCCGGCCGACAGCAAGTTCCAGCTGAAAGTCGCCGTCGACACCGCTTACCTGTGCGAATACCGCGGCTAAGCCTGCGCGGCCTCAACCAAAAAAGTCGCCGCAATAAAAAATGCCCGTGTTTTTCGACACGGGCATTTTTTATTCTGCGCAAAATTACTCGAGGATCTCCACCGGCATGCCGACTTCGAGTCGACCGTTGCCGTCGTTAACCAGGTTCTGGCCGAACATTGCGCCGTCTGCCTGGGAACGGTATTTCTGTAAGGTGGTCAAGGGTTCGCGGTCGTCACTACGCTCCCCGGTTTGAGGATCGATGGTGGTCAGGATGCAGCGCGAACAGGACTTGACCACGCGGAACTCGACCTCGCCGATACGGATACGCTTCCAGCCGTCCTCGGCGAACGCCTCACTGCCTTCGATCACCAGGTTCGGCCGGAAACGCAGCATCTCCAACGGACGCCCGACCCGTTGCGACAAGTCCTCGAGAGAGGCCTGGCCAATCAGCAACAGCGGATAGCCATCGGCGAATGCCACCTGGTCATCATCCTTGCCGTAGCCAGCCTCTGTCATCCGCGCCCGATCCAGCGGCACCTGCACCAGACGTGTCGGTTTTCCGATGAACTGGCTGACCCAGGCCCCTGCTTCATCGCCTGCATCGGGGACTCGCAAGGTATCGCGCCAGATCGTCACGCCACGCAGTTGTGCATCGTTACCGGGCAAGGCTATGTCGATCGGCGAATGGCCGGGCGCGCTAAGGGTCAAGCCACCCTCGGCATTCCACAGCGCCGACAACTGGCTCATCTGCGCCACCGCACGCTGGGTCAGGAAGCGACCGCTGGCCTCGTCCACCAGCATCCAGCGGCGATCGCCGTCCAGCCCGAGTTTATCGAGACCGATCGCTTGCAAGGTCTCGCCCTTGGCGGACTTCAACGGATAACGATACAGCGCGCTCAGACGCAACATGGCCAGCTCCCTGGTAGGTAAAAACGCCACCCTATACGAGCTTGGAGGCCGAATCAAAGGCTGACGATCAGACACCGCAAACCTGTGGGAGCGGGCTTGCTCGCGAAGGCGGTGTGTCAGTCGATAACAATGCCAACTGTCACAC
>NZ_JAHBDN010000055.1:0-57517 GCF_019956445.1 Pseudomonas sp. BF-R-19 | reverse complement strand
TCGTAAAAGCTTGCATCGCTCGGTCGAAGCAAGCCTGCGCTGTCTGAAGACCGACTATATTGATCTTCTATGGGTGCATGCATGGGGTGCTAGGGGTCGAGTGTTCGAATCACTCCGTCCCGACCATTTATTCTTAAAGAAATCCAGTTACTTAGCGGTGACTGGATTTTTTTATGATTTATTGGTTTTTCGCGGAGCTGATTTTTGCCCCACTTTTTGCCCCACTGAGGATTTCGATTATCCGCTGGTCGAGAGGAAGGGGAATTAACGTAGAGTGCTCCAACGCGAGGTGTTCAAGAGCATCGGGTTGCGAGGCGTGCACGATTGCATCGTTAATAGGGAGGAACGTTTTCCTCTTTGGGTATGAATCTCCACGTATCCGCCACATATCTCCAAGCAGAGCCCGTAAGAGACTGGCTCTAAATCTCTACCTCGGGTGGCAGTGAGCGCTCTTTCAGGTGGCTGAATGTCGGCGCTGATTGAAAACTGACCCACCCTGCCGATTGAAAATTGACCCAGGGCGGATTGCTGATTTTTGCATCAGCAATTGTGGATAAGCTTAGCAGTCGTGTCCCGGCGGAAGACGCATTAAAGCCCCACCGCATGTGGGCATGCGGCAGGGTATTTTTGGTGCAGATCAAAACAGCTCATCGTCCTCGGCACCATCATTGTCTTTGCGCTTTCGTTCACGTGATTTGATCTTGGTCTGGGCGACCAAGCTGCTGTGTTGCAGGCGGTAGGACTCGTTGCCCGTTTCGACGATGTGGCAGTGGTGTGTCAGCCGATCCAGCAACGCCGTTGTCATCTTGGCGTCACCAAACACGCTCGACCATTCCGAGAAGCTGAGGTTGGTGGTGATCACCACGCTGGTGTGCTCGTACAGCTTGGAAAGCAGGTGAAATAACAGGGCACCACCGCTCTGGCTGAAGGGCAGATACCCCAGTTCATCGAGTATCACCAGGTCTGTTCGTAGCAGCCCTTGAGCGATGCGGCCCGTCTTGCCGTCGTACTTTTCGCGTTCCAGCAGATTGACCAGATCCACCGTGGAGTAGAAGCGCACGCGTTTGTGATGCGTCGTGATCCCGGACACAGCCAAGGCGGTGGCGAGGTGTGTTTTGCCTGTTCCAGGCCCGCCGATGAACACGACATTCTGCGCGGTATCGGTGAACTCCAGGTTGGACAGATCCCTGATCAGGCGGGCATCTGCGCTGGAAGCGCTGAAGTCGAAGCCGGCCAAATCACGATGCATGGGGAGTTTGGCCATGTTCATCTGGTGGTTCACTGAGCGCACCGCTCGATCCGCATGTTCTTGTTGGAGAAGATGCTCAAGTAGCCATTTCGAGGATGCCGTCGAAGCTTCTCCTTGCGAGGCTAGTTCTTCCCAGGCGCTGGCCATGCCATGCAGACGCAGTTCTTTGAGTTCCGCCATAAGATCACGCATTGCGAGTCTCCTCATCGGTGGTACGGAGCCGGTCGTAGCGTGCCGTATTGGCGACAGGCGCTATCTTGAGTTGAAGGCTGGTTTCGGCGGAGGGAGGGGCTGCTGTCGATGTCAGTCGAGCCAGGACATTCAGGATGTGCTCAGCACTCAAGCTGCCTGATTCAAGTACCAACTCCACAGCCACCAATATGGCGTCGAGCCCGGCGATGGGAACAGCCGCCAGTACCTGCGTCATGACTCGATCACCATTGGCGTGACGCCTCAGACCGCGTTTTAGCAGCTGCAACGGCTTCGGCAGATCAGCAAACGGAGCGCCATTGCGCAGCGCTCCAGGCTTGCGCTCGATAAGCGGGATGTAATGCTGCCAGTCAAAACTGACCTGATCTCGATCAAACAGACGCTCGTGGCTGGCAATCGTCGTTTCATCGGCGATGACCACCACCCGGGAAGGATACAAACGGCTGCTGACCCACTGGCCGACCCGCTCACACGGCACCGAATAGCGATTTCGCGCCACGCTGATCAGGCAGGTGCTGGAGACCCGTACGGTGCGCTCGACGTAGCCATCAAAGGCAGTCGGCATCGGCATCAATTCAGCGCGTTCCAGCTCCAGGACGTCCGCCACGGTCAGCCCGTTGTACTGCGGGTGCAGCAGTTCGCCCCAGAGCGCACGGCAGCGTTGGCCGAGCCAGGCATTCAATTCCTCGAAGGTGTGGAACATGCAGTTTTGAGCATCGAGCCAGATGCGCCGTCGGCTGTCTTGGACGTTCTTTTCAACGATGCCTTTTTCCCAGCCGGAAGCGACGTTGCAGAAGTCCGGGTCGAACAGGTAGTGCGCACACATCACGGCAAACCGAGCATTGACCGTGCGGCCCTTACCCTTGTTGACCTTGTCGACAGCGGTCTTCATGTTGTCGTAGATGCCGCGACGCGGCACCCCACCTAACGCGCCAAACGAGCGGGTATGGGCATCGAACAACATCTCGTGGCCTTGGCTGGGATACGCAACCAACCAGAATGCGCGACTGGCGCACAGCTTCATATGGGAGACCTGGATGCGTCGGAACAGGCCGCCGATCAGCAGACCTTCGTCGCTCCAGTCGAATTGAAAGGCCTCCCCGAGTGCAAAGGTCAGCGGCACAAAGGCTCGTAAAGACTTGCCTTGCTCGCCGCGCCACGAGCGTATAAAGGCGGTGAGTTGGCTGTAGCCGCCGTCGTACCCCTCGGCCTTGATCTGTTCGAAGAGTGCTTTGGCACTCCTGCGGTTGTGCTTTGCCCGAAACGAATCGGCCTTAAGCGCCTGCTCCAGCGTCTCGTGAAATGGACTGAGTTTGTTGAAGGTTGCGCACCGTTGGTACGCCGGCTGGGTGGCTTCGGGTGCTCTGACCCATTTTCGAATGGTGTTTCTCGACAGTCCGGTACGCTTGGCTATCTGATGCAGCGAGAGCTTGTCGCGGAAGTACATCCGCCGGATTTTTCCCAACATTTCCATGCTGATCACCCTGTGTTCTCCTGCTCGAAAAGTGAGCAGAAGCAGTTGAACACCTGGGTCAGTTTTCAGTCGGCAGAACAGCCTTTACTGGGTCAGTTTTCGGTCAGCGGCAACAGCCATGGCTTTTGCCGCATTGCCTGCGTTGAGTTTTGGCGTTTTTCCTCGGGTAAGCAGCCGATAACAACCCTCGAATTCGTCTTCTAGATCTTCGCTCTGAAGCTTCAATCGGAGCTTATTTGCCGCCTCAACGAGGTTGGATAACATTGCTTGCCGTTGCTTGAGCTGCAAGGGGCTGCTGACGGGTAGGGCATTAAGCTGACGTTCAACTTCGCGCACCTGTGCGCCACGGAACAGGTAACCGAACAGAGGCATCTTCAGTTGACCATAGCTGACTAGAAGTCCGCCAAGCGTGCGCAGTTGGGAGGGCGACATCGACTCGAACAGATCCCATGGGGCGTCAGAATGTTCCTGAGTGAAGGCTGCCAGTAATGCATCCCTTCGCGTTCTGTTCCAAAGGCTTTGTGGGTTAAAGTCTCCCTCCGAGAAGACCTCAAGAAGATACTGTTCCACCCCCGTTAGGTGCTCGGTGATGCTCTCGAGCTCTGAAATCAGACCGGCTCCACTTGCGCGTTTCAACACTTCCAGTACTGACGGGGCAAGCTCAGCGAGCTCGGTTTCGTCTTTGAGCATTGCTTGTACGCTGGTCATTTCGATGGCGCCTAATGTCGCCACAGTCAGCTTGATCTGTTCCTTCAGGTTCTCCGACCGACTTTTTCGCTCCTCTTCGAGCCGGGGCTGATTCGCCTTCATTGCCTTGGCGTAGGCCCCGATCTGGGTCACAGCCTGATTCGAGGTCAGTTTGCGGAAGTTATGGGCTTGCTGGCCGAGCCGCAGTATCGGATTCGGGAAATCACGATCGTGGCGTACGCGTGACATGGCTTCCGACAGTTTGTCGTAGACCACATCCAGCGCTTCTGTCTTATCCGATAACACCAGACAGGAGCGCTGATTAAAGGCGCAATCGGCGGCGATTGCTGTGATCGTATGGCTCTTGCCGGTACCTGGAGGGCCGGAGACAACAACGATCTTTCCTTCAGGCTGTCGCACGGCAATCAATACTTTGCGTTGCTCTTCGTTCAGGGGGATCGGTGAGTCGAAGACCATTCGATCCACCATCGGAAGCGCATCCCAGGTGGTCTCCACAGCAGCAGCGATGGACTTGGGGTTCTCGCGCAGTACACCACCAACGATGCCCTCGAACAGTTCAACCACGGCCGATCCGCCATGCTTAAGTGCTTCGAGGATCTCTTCGTAGTCGTTGAGCAATGCCTCGTCCGAACGTTCATACGCAGCCAGGGACAGAGAGCTGGACAGCCCAACCGCAATTGTCGAGGTATCGGTAGCAGAGGAGGAGAGGCTGATCTTGCCACCGAGGTCCATGGCATTGGCTACGCGCTGGAACAGGACGCGGGCCTCTTCGTATATGGACTGCTCGGGTTTGATGTAATGGATTCGTTCGGGGATCGGAGAAACCCATGCGCGTTCAAGCCCAGCAGCCAGCTCCTGCAGAATAAAGTCGATAGCCTTGCGGTTGGTATAAAGCTGGTTAAGCAGCTTTAACTTAAAGCCGGCCCCCTTTTCTTCCCTCTGTACCTCAATGGGAAGAAAGAAGAGTGGGTATTGGTTTCCACCGTACTTCACTGCACCGATGTATAGGTAGAGCTGCATCCCGTCGCTGGTGGCAACATAGGTCTCAAGATCGCGGAATTCGTGGTAGGCGTCAGCCGCCACAAACCCTTCAAAGAACACCATCAGCGCCTGACGAGTTCCTTCAAGAGTCAGGAAGTGTGGGATCGCCTCCTTGAGCGGGGCTGAGTCCTGGGTGGCGAGCAGCTTGGCCAGCAGCTCTGGGAGGACTCGGGATAGGTCACCGCAGACACGATCAACGAGGTCCTTCTCCGCGGCGAATAATGAGTCCATTACCCAGTACGCCTGATTGCGCAGTGGACCATCCAGGTGAGCAATCAGGGGCTTGATGATGTGCTCGGCGACTTTGCTGCCCAAGTGGTTTTGGACTGACTCCACCCACAACTCCGGGTCTTCTATCGCTTTTGCGTAGGACTCTGCGGCTAGTTCCTCCACCGAAGTATGTACAGTTTGTAGGGATGAAGCAGGGATGGCGTTTACTTGCTCGTGGATCACTTTGCGAAGCACATCACTGATCGGACGCGTATAACGCCGTGGGTCGATCGTCAGTGACAGGTCCTCGCTAGATGGACGCCCCAATAGATTCCATAGGTCGCGATCCAAGGAGGGGTAGGGCGAGGTACGCATCCCCGATCTGAATCCGGTGTCGGTGGTCAGCACGATTCGGCGGCGCGGAGCTTGTTGACGCTTGAAATCCGAGTCTAAAAAGTCGCGGAAGTACTGACTGATCCGCGTGGCGACCGGCCGAAGTTGCTGCCCCAGAGCTTCCATTAGATTCCCCTAAAAACGAACACTGGACTTCGCTGCTCGAAACCCCGTGAAATCGGTATCGAGAGCAATCCAAAAAATGACAATGAGATGGGCGTCACAATACTGGCTCTGGCTCGACCGCGCCAACACACTTGCGTTTCCGCTACCGCCCGACATATCGAGACCGCAAGCAGCTAACCGGAAACGGTCTTTACTAAGCCGTCACAAGTGCGTCAAAGTACAGTGGGCCATCATGGTAAGGAGACAAGAGCATGCCACGAGGCGCAGCTTTTTTTGCAGGGATGACCAAGGCTCAGTTACGAGCCTGTATCCGGTTACGACTGAAAGAGCGGGAGCTTGAGGAGGTCTTTCAAGACGACTTGATCTCAGACCTTATCGCCGAAAAACACTACTACTGCTCTGTCCACGATCTGCGGCCGAGCCAATTCCGCATGCTGTATCGACCTGGTGGCGGCTATGACTTTTATGGTCTGTTTGATCCAAGTAGATGGCATAAGGTGTCTTGGTCTCAGTGCTTAGATCCAAGGGATCAAAACGAATGGATTCAATCTGCACTGCGCCTGGCATCAGCGCCCTTTTTATCCGCTCGAAGGCTTGCATTTCCGATCTGTGAGCGTTGTGGCGTTCTTCCCTCTACCGAAGTGGATCACGTGAATCCCGAATTCCAATCGATAGCCCGTCAGGCGATGCAGCTTATGACGACGTCTGAGTTTCGCAACGCATTTCGTGGTTTCGATTGGTGGAGCGACCAACCTTTCACATTACCTGTAGACAACTCCGCTCTCGCCTACACGCTACAGGCGCATCAGCGCGCGACGCTACAAGCCGTGTGTAAGGATTGTCATCTGCAAAACGCCGCTGACCGTAAGACGTTGCGGGCGGATCCGCCTAAAGCGCTTCATGGGCGATCCCTGCGATGAAATCCTCAGAAATCATAGCAAGGGTTCGCGGAGGCGTTTTTACACACTCTGGGCCGTTTTTTGCCTGTCGCGAAGGACTGCAATCGACCGATTCTGTTGAAAAAGTAGCTCCCCTGTCTGGCTAGCGGCAAAATCTCTACATTGGCCAGCAGGGAAGCACGCAGCATGATGGGACAGTTATCGAGTGGGCAGGAACGGCTGTTTTACTCGTTCAACCTTGAAGAGCACATCCCCGCCAATCACCTTCTGCGCAGCATTGATCGGTGTCTCGATCTGAGCGACTTGCGCCATTACCTCGCCGATTTTTACAGCCCGATTGGGCGTCCGTCGATTGATCCTGAGCTGATGATCCGCATGCTGATCGTGGGCTATTGCTACGGCATTCGCTCAGAGCGTCGGTCGTGCGAAGAGGCCCATTTGAGCCTGGCGTATCGCTGGTTCTGCCGGTTAAGCCTGGAAGATGAAGTCCCTAACCACTCGCCGTTTTCCAAAAATCGACACGGTCGTTTTCGGGACAGCGAACTATTTCGCTGGCACTCCACGCGCGCATGGGGCTGCCCTTGCGATGCTAATAAGTAAGATTGAGGAAAGGATTGTCAGTAGGGACAGGGCTCAGAAGAGTTTCAGCATTTTGCAACATGTAGCCATTGAGGGAAGCCCTCCGGCGGGGGCCCTGCACTGTGCAAGTCCATATGTTCTGCCCGTTTGGTCGTTTGAGATGTACGCCTAAGTGCTCAAAGTGACGTTGAGTGCGCCGCCAAGCATCGGTCTTGTCGTCACCTGCAGATAGCCCAGGGTGCTCCGAAGCGTAGAGCTGGAAAATGCCGGGTGTGACCAGGTAGAACGTGCCGTCGACTGTGTGAATCTTTGCCTTACAGTCGTTGACGAGCAGGCGATGGCTTTGGATCCCCTCGCGTAGCCAGTCGACAAAGGCCAGCCCTGGTGCCTCGCGAGGTGAAGCAGTTGAGGATTTCATTCCTTGAGCGCTCGATTCATCCTCGTGCTCAACCGTCTCTTGCAACATATCCATCAAGTCATCGAGATAGTCGAAGTCATGGTTCGGAGGTAAGGGCTCTGGCGTTTCCTTGGTCGAAGTTGACTCAGACAAATCCGCGGTCGCCTCGCAGGTTTCGTCGCTTGCCTCGAGTGTGTCAGCCACTAGCTCAACTGTTCCTTCAAAGCATTTCGTCCGGGGTTCATCGGCCCAGATCAGGCTCGGCTGCAGGCGAAGGAAGGTAAAGCTATGTTGCCATCCTTCGTCCGTGACGCTCGCGTACCATACCGCTTTGCCTTGACTTGTTACGTCTACCAGCCCATGCGATTGCAGTTCATCGAACAAGGCAATGTTGGAGGAGGGGATCCCGTCCACTGCCTGAGCCAGCAGGTAGGCGCGAAGCTTGTCGGTGGCGGTTTTACTGACCAGCCACAGATGGTCCTCTGTTAGCCAGCCGGCGGCGCCGGGCTGGTTGAGCTTGAACTCGTTTTTAACCAGGTGGCGCAAGCCAGTCAACAGGTGGTGCTGCAGCGAGTGCTTAGGTGACTGTAAGGCCTTGGCAGGGTTGGCGCCGATGTTCTGCGCGGTGGACACCCGGTCAGCTTGCAGCACCAGCTCCCCCAGCGTCGCGGCGTATTCATAGTGGTTGGCCAGCAACGACAGCAGGTTGCCCCATAGAGTTGGGTAACCGCTGAGCCAGTCGAGCAGGCGCGGCGAGAGTATCTGGGTGTAGAGCAGCCCAGCGGCCGCAGCATGTAGCTGGTAGTCGCGGCCGGCCACGTAGCGGAAGCGGTAGGGCTTCTTCAGGGGGCCGTGCCAGGGATGCCAGATGTCACCATCTTGGTACTCCACCTGCAGGTCGACAGCAATCTTGCCAATGTCATGGAGCAGGGCGCCATAGGCGATGGCGGCGCTCCAGGCGTCGGTCTGCGCGGCCTGGTCTTCGGGCGCGGCGCCGCTGGGTAGCAGGTAAGACTGGCGCAGTTTCAGGCTGCAGGCCACCAGCTCCAAACCGTGGTCCAGCATGCCTCCCGGATAGGCGTGATGATGGCTCTCGCTGGCAGGTAGTTGTTGTACATACCTGGCGTAGCGGTGGATTGGATCGAGATAGAGTTGATCGAACTGAGGTTGGGAAAGGGCTGTGTATTGCCAGATGCGCTCGAGCAGCCGCTTCCGGTGATCGGCGGCAAGGAGCGATTCTGATGACTCAGGCAAGAAGTAACCTTCGGCGACAAGCTCTGGCGCGGGCCTGGCAGCGTTGCCTTTTGGATGTTTGAGCCACCAGCGCATCATTGAATTACCTGCTTTGCATCCGAGAGGTCCTTTTGCCTTTTCGGATAAGCCTCTTACCCTTGCATTCCCTTCCATTGGCGCCATTACCCTTTACCGCCTCTGTCCTTTTCGCGAACGCGAAAATCCGAAGGCGGGCGCGTCAGGTTAGTCGGTCGATCGGGATAGCGGACCCCTTTTACAGGGGTTAAACTGGCCGGCATCATCTTTTGAAGCAGGGGGCGTTGATGACGCTTTACCGATGCAGTGTTGATCGTACTACTGGTCGACCGGATTCATGGGACTGACGCTGCCATTCGCTCAGCCGCTAAGCGCTGCGCGAAAAAGCTGCCACGTAGTCAGCGCGATATCTTGTTCAAAATTGGGAGTAGCCCTGCACCTCGGCAACTTGTTGGCCACCTGTGCCAATACTTGGCAGAGTGAAAAGTCAGGCAGATCTGTTAAAGCTGGACACCCGACGAGCCGCAGAGAGGATCAAAACCTCGGCTAAAGAGCGGGTCTCAGATACTATTCCCACACTTGTTTCATACCTAGGAAGAGCCCATGTCTAAGCTTGCCGAATTCAAAGCGCTGGAAGCGCAACTGGCCGCGCAACTTCAACAGCTGGATGCGATGAAAAACGATTCCGGGTTGAAGCAGGAAATCGAGTTTGAACAAAAGCTCAAGGCCTTGCTGGAAGAGTACGGCATGAACCTGCGCCAGGTGATCACCATTCTTGATCCTTCCAAGGGGGGGAGCGTAAGTGCCGCTGGCGCCTCCAGTAGCGTCCAGCGCAAGCCTCGTGAGATCAAGCGCTACAAGAACCCGCACAGCGGTGAAGTCGTGGAAACCAAAGGCGGCAATCACAAAGTCCTCAAGCAGTGGAAGCTGGAGCACGGCTCCGACATTGTCGAGAGCTGGTTACAGTAATCGGTCGTCCAGTCGCAACGGCGGATGACCGACGTTGCAGGCAAAACAAAGGCCCCTTTTGGGGCCTTTTTGCTGCTTGAGTGAAGTCATGCCGTTAGCCGTTCTATCATCTCGGTGCCTTGATCCGACTGCAGTGCTAGCAGGTACTCGGAGGCCTCCCGTGCTTGGCCGCTGGCGCGAAAGATTGCACGCTTATCCTCCTTGAGTATCTTCAGCCAAGACGCCAGGTACTCTTCGTGCCGTAACTCACCTTGGGTGCCGGTCAGCGCACAGAGGAATGCGGCGCCCATTTCCGCTACCAGCTCCTCGAAGGCGTACTCCGCGGAACCAAATGCGTGACCGCCAGTAATACCATCGCGGTTGAGACGTGAAAGGTGACCCGACCAGTGCGTCAGCTCATGAAGGGCCGTCGCGTAGTAGCTGCCGACGTCTTCGAATTGACCCTTGATGGGCAGCTGGATGAGATCCCGCACCGGCTGATAAAACGCTTGATCTCCGTAACGATGCTCGATGCGTGCCCCGCTCGCGACCAGCAATTGCTCGGCTGGGGCATGATCAATGAAGGCCGGCTGGTCGTCACACTCATCGTATATTTGCTCTTCGGCAGGCAAGTCTTCGGTCTGCTCGATGTTGAACAGGCAATGCGTTCGCAGTAGCGCGAATTGCACCATTTTGATGTTGCCCTGTTCATCACGAACGACCTGACCGTCCTCGTCATGCGCCTCCTTGCTCATCGGTTTGTACAGCACCGCGAGGGTTGATTGCTCACCCTTGCGAACATGGCCACCGGCCTTGCGTGCCTGGTTGAACGTGAGCCAGCGATCCTGGCGGAAACCACGCAGGCGTGCCTCGGCCCACAGCAGCGGAATGTTGATACCGGCGTAGGGCCGTCGGCTGATGGCGTTGATCGGGAAAGGGCAGTCAGCACTCGAGCTGGCGGTTGTCCAAGGTTTGATCCAAGGGATAACCCCTTGACTCAGGGCGCTGACGATTTTGTTGGTGACGTCCAGGTAGATATCGGACATGACGTTCTCCGGTTATGAAGGGGGAACGCTGCCCGGCCGGGAAGGGTTCCCGGTGGGGTAGAGGGGCATTCGATGTGCTGGCGGTGTCAGATGGCGGCAATGTCTACAGCGATCTCACTGGGCAGCCGGATAAGCAGAAAAGTCGGGCCTCTGCGTGGAGTGATGCGAGCCAGCTGTAATGGAGATGAGTGAGCGACTACTGATGTGTCGTCGCTCTGCGGGTGATCGAACGGCAGATCGACTGGGAACTGCAGGACATGAGGGGCGAAAGTCAGGGCGCTGTTGAGCAGCGCTGCCAATCGCTGTGCTGAATGTCCAACAGGGGCGTTGCCTGCATCAGGGTCGATGACGTGTTGCCACGCACCAGGGCTCAGCACAACGGCAGTCGAGAAGAGTTTCATCCTGGACATCGGAGCCTCCGGGTGGTTGATCCCACGACACCTCTGGCGAGGATCTTGCGCGGGCTTTGCACTCAGCGAGACGTGGAGTGTCTGTGTATTAAAACGCGTTCGAATGTGGGGTCAATCTCCCATCCAGACCACATGCAAGCGTGTCTATCCAGTGCGTTCCAGGGAAGAATATTGGCCTCAGGTTCCAGATAAACGGCGATCTCTAATCGCTTGGAGAGTGGCGCGAAAGATGTTCCAGAAAGGCTCGGATAAGGAGCCCCTCCGGAAATTTGACTGACTCACATTGGCGTTCAAGATTTTGTCGTCGGGCCAACCTCGGCAGCTAGATACAAGTGGGTGGAAGTTGCCTCCACCACCAGCGACCCTGCTGTCCCGTAAAGACTTGCCAGTACCGGATCGTCGATGTCGAAGTACTCGACAAAATCATCGCCACCCAATTCATCTTGTGCGCGATTCCACCAAAATCGAAGTCGTCGACGTATGGGTCGCAGCCGGCGGCGTAGACCACGTGTTGTCGGCCGCCTCCATCCGGTTTGTTCTCGCCGATCTCGGACATAAGGTAGACACCATGGTCCTTGACCAATATCAATCTACAGCCATTGATACCGGCCTCGGCCAACACAGCGTGGAGTGCAGAACCTGTGAAGCGCAGCATAATGAGATCCTCCAGAGGGTGCGGAGGAATGCCACCCGTGCGGGGGAATTCCCAGCACTGGAATGGATTGAGAAGGGTTGCATCGAAGACGCAGGCTCAGTGAGCCTGGATATTAGAAGGCGTTCATCACCGCGGGAGCGATGACCGTGCGAGCTGCCGAACGCGAATCGCATTTGGGGAGAACCATCACGAGAGTGACGTAGCCTTGAAGGTTATGACTACCTGGGGTGCTGGAAACCAGCAATTGCACAGTCGGTTTATCAAGCGGAACGACGTAGCGTCAATGGTGTTTTTAGGGGGAATGAGCTGCTTCGATCCATGCAGTCCCACTGACGATCATCAGCGCAGTCCAGGTGATCAACGGTCATGGGAATCAGCGGAAGAGGAGTAAGCTAATGCTTGGATCCAAATTATTGGTAACTCTTTGGCCGTGAGTGCAGAGAAGAAAGGGAGGCACTCAAATGACTACTCCAGCTTCTTCTACATCCAGCCGTACCCCATTCGGCAAGTCTTTAGTTCGTGCGGCAGTCCGTGCGGGTCGCCTGGTGAATCAGCTCGAAACGGGAATTTTGTACTCCCGTGTGTTGGCTGCCGTGCCCTTTAAGTATCGGCAAATCGGCTTTCAGAGTTTCAAGGTAATGTTTGTGCTTGCCGCTGCGTCTGTTGCGATTCTCTTGGCGATCGGAATGATTGCTGTATGGACCATTGCGGCTCTGCCCATTAGTGCTGATAGGCAACCTCGTATTCACGAAGTGAGCCACCCCCAACATCAACTCAAGTATCCCGAACTGTACGACGATAATGGGGCGCTCAGGTAACAGGCTATTTTAACCTCCGGGCTCCAGAAATGAGCTGAGAGGAGCCCTTCTCTGCTTGGACCTGAGCAGCTTCTGTTCCTCGAGTGAGGAGCGTTTGGACGCCACTGCCCACGTTGTACCCCGCCCAGCTCATCGCGCCGAGAAAGAACATCGGCAGTACCAAAAACATCGCGCCCATGACGTACTCGATCACTTGTGCGGTCACCGTCCCATCCATGAAGCCAGCGGTCGGCAACGACAAGAGTGCCTGGTCTGTGGCAGACACCTGGTTGTACAGCGTCTCCAGCATGCTCGAATCGATCCAGCGTGCCAGCTCCCACCAGAACGTCAGCATGTGCAGGGTAAACAGCGCGAACGTGACGGTCATCAGCGCCTTGAGCTGATAGGTGCTGATCAGCAGCACCAGCGGTAGGCTGATGATCGTGCCCATGATCAGAAAGGCCTGGACCATCGGTAGTGCGGCGCGCAATGCGTTCATCGCCGGGAAATTGCTGAACGAGCCCAGGGCCAAACCGGTGTTCGTGGCCAGGTTGTTCAGTCCTTGCGTCAGTGATCCGCCCCGGGCGCTGCTGCCGTAATCCTGGAACACCTGCCCTGGCGCCATGCTCAACGATTGCTGCCGCGGGCTAACCAATTCGCGAAGGGTGGCGTCTTCGATCTCGCCTGTGGTACGCCCGGTTAACCAGCCTCGCAGGCGCGAAATCAGCGACGGATCGACCTCGGCGACCAAACGATCACGCAGCCCGATCGTGGCATCGCTCCACCATTGTCTGCAGGTAGGGTAGCCAGCACCGTTGGCGAGTTGGGGGAGGGAGGTATCCCGGGTCTCGTCGTACGGCCAATCGACCCTGGGCGTTCGTGATCGATCCATGTCGTAGTAACCCGGCGTGTTGAGCAAGTACGTCGAGCCAATCCAGGACGCGTCGTAGCTCTGCGACTCGTCCAGTTCGGGACGATTGGTGAACAGTCGCGAGCGCGAGTAGCCGTAACAATCCCGGGTGAAGTCGGCGACTTCCTGCAGCAGGATCTGGTCGTTGATACGCGAGCTGTCGATCTCAATGCGCATCGCGCGGATGTCAGGCGCGCATGGGATCGAGGCGGTCGCGGCGGCCGTGATGCCTTTGCTCATGGCATGCACGAGAAACCACCATACCGGCACATTCGCTGATTTCTCGCCGATGGTGTTGAAGGTTGTGCCCCAGGCCGTTTCGGCGGGCTTGGTCATGGAAACGCCGCACCGTTGGCTCGCCGAATCGTCGAAGGTCACAGAGGAGAGGTTCAGCGGAAAAAACGGCATGCAGCCAAACACGATCACTACGTAACTCATCCACAGCCGGTTCTCGACGCGAGGGATCGACAGCAAGCCCTTGTTGCCCTCGTCAGCGCCTTGTTGGCGAGCGGACAGCCATTCCTGGAGGATGATCGCACCAAAGGGCGCGGCGAACAGCCCGGTGTCCGCCAGTGTGTTCCAGATGCCGTTGTTGATGATCCAGGCCAACAGCGACAGGTAGTACTCGAGGTAACTGTTGGTGCTCATGCTCATGATTGCACCTCACACACGAGACAGTTCGACCAGGATGATTGAGCTGAAGCCGATCAGTCCGAGGCGCTTGAGCCGTTGCTGGTCCGCAGGCGCCGGCCGCAAGCGCAACGCCGCGGTCCAACCGGCAATGATCAGGGCATACAGTAGGGCGCGCCAGGAGGCGAGGTAGGGCGTAGCGGTGCGCGCCTGCCCGAACCAATCAACCTGGGCGCCGGTCAGCTGCAGCGCCATCCAGCCAATCAAGAACATCATGGCCAGGGCGCTGAGGATGAGCAGCACATGGGCAAGCGTGGACTTCACAGTAAACAGCTTCATGGTGTGCTCCTCCCCTGGTCGGCGCGGTGCAGTCGGTCCGGCTCCGGATCGCGCTGATCAATGCTGCGGGAGGCGTCGGCGCCGCCGGCATGGCGATCAAGGACCAGACTGGCGGTGTTGGTGGCCAGCGACTGGCGCACCTGCAGCTCTGTTTGCAGCAGGCGTATCTCGCGCTCCAGCGTTTCGACGTTGCCATTCAGGGCGTGGGTAGCGGGCTGCGCCGACGCGACATTGGGCTCATGACTGCCGGCCAGGAGCGTGCGCTGTAGCAGCATTGCCTTGTAGATCACGCTCGACAACGCGGTCTCGCTGGCCAGGCGCCGGGCCAACAGGTTTTGGTCGGGGTCGTCGCGCAAGCCCTCGATGACCCCGCGAGTCACCTGCAGCAACGGGCTGGAGACATTGCCGAGATTCTCCGGCGTCGGTTGCTCGGCGCCCGATAGCATGTGTTGCAGCCCCTCCAAGTGCTCCGAGTAGGTTTCTTGAATCAGCGGCGAGAGGCCTGTCCCGGCGGTAACGCGCAACGTCTCGCAGTCGTCGCAGGTCTCTACCTCGGTTTCACCAAGCACGTGGGTGGCCCATTCGGAGGCCTCCTCGGGGCTCGACCAGGCCTGGCAGATGGCGCCATTCTGGCAACCGGAACCGACGGCCGACGTATCCTCGATCGCGCGGTTGTGCAGTAGGTTGTAGCCCGCTTTAACGACGTCCGAAGTCACCCGGATGGGTTCCTGACCGTTACCACCGGCTTTCTGCCCACCGACCCAGCTGACGCCGTTGTTGCCGTTGTTCGATTCGGTGTCCTTCACCGCCATCACAGCATCACCGTCGGACTGTTCGAGGTTGTGCTGCATCTCCTGGTTCTGCGCCAGTGCGCCCCAACCGGCCTGGTCGACCTTGTCGGCCATTTTCGCCGCCATCGCCTGGCAGGTGAGCTTTGAGCGGTCAAAGTCGATGCGCCCCTGCAGCACGCCGTTGCTCAGCAGCTCATACAGACCGGGGTTGGCGCGCTGAATGATCATCGCCGGCAGGGACATCACGGCCTGTGTGGCATTCTCGATCACATTACCCATGATCTGCTGGAAGCCTTGGGTGGCGCCATTAAGCTGATTCTGCAGGGTGTTGGAGAGGTTCATGTTTCCGCACATCATGTTCGCGCGCCAGGACATGCCCACGCCAAGGCCATTGGGGCGGTAGAGCGAGGAGGGGGATCCCGTCGCCGATCCGCCGCCGATGGTGTACATCACGCGGTCATCCAGGACCTGGGCCTGGTCACCAAGGTGGTAGCCGTTTTCGGCGGCATGGCCGACGGCACTTACGAGGGCGCACACCAACCCGAGCGAGAGGGTATTCATCATTGGCCTCCATCAAAGTCGATGCTGAACAGGAAGGTCTGGCCCATCCGCTGGCAGCAGCGGTAAGGGCGCCATAGCGACCAGGCATAGGCGCCGTCGGCGCTCTGGATCGTCGGGCTGGGAAAGATGGCGCAGGTGGTCTGGATCACCGGGGCGAGCAATTGCCAGCGGTGGTTGTTGATGTTGTTCTCCATCACCGGCTGCGGCGGCCAATAGCCGGGAGATGGCATCGGTTGCAGCGGCAGGTAGACATGCGGCTGGCCGGCGCGCGTGATGAAGTCACTGGCACGCTGGGCCATGACGGCGGATGCTTTGAAGTCGTCAGGCTGCACCAGAAATCCGTGCCGCGGATAGACACTGCCCCACATGTTCCCCAGTGCCTGACTGCCAATCTCGCGCATGCCCGGAATGAGCGCTTGTGGATAGACGGATTCGGGAACGGCCTGACGCCAGGCCAGCGGGTCGAGCGTGCTGAGGTAATAAGGCGTAAGGGGCGTCGCCCCACTTGGACATGCATAGCCGAAGCCATGCACAAGGGCCGTCAGCGCCGAACTGCCCGGATGCCCGATACCGTCAACATTCTTGAACCGGGACAGATTATTGCGCTGCGGCGAAGGCGTGATCAGGTTGCCACCCCCTTGTGATGCCGGCGTGGGCATCGACAGTGCGGACATCTTGCCCCAGGGATTGCCGCCGGTGTCGGAATAGCTCGACACCACCAACTCGGGAATAAAGTGGCGGACCTTGGGTGAGGTTTTCACCGTGCAGCCAAACGGTGTACAGAGAAGCCAAAAGCAGATCCCGACGACCCGGTACTCCAGGCACTGCAATGAAGTGACGGAGGCGATGATGGCGGGGGTGGTCAGTGCCAAGCACTGCTCAGCCGCGACAAACAGTACAGCCGCGGTGAAGGCTCGGCTATGGCCAATCTTCCTGGACTTTGGCGATCTGCATCGGGTGGTGGCGGTCACTTTCATGGGCAGCGCTCGACATGCGGCAGCGGTGTGCGTCCGTGCGCCAAGTTTCAGCATCCAGGATCCGAGCGGAGAGGGCGACGGACAAACCGAGGCCGAATTGATCGGTTTTGCCAGTCGCCGGCTTGAGGGCCGCGCGTTGTGCAAAATCACCGATGGAGAACAAAAATGTACTCATGCCGGTTTTTTATTGATTGAAAGGCGTTTGAAAGTCGCCGACGCTCGGGTGTTCACGACATGCCGCGTAACCGATCGATCTCCGCCGCGACTTGGAGGGCGGCGTCCAATTCGGACTGCTGGCGTTCTTCCATCAGGCGCCAGCGCTGGGCTTTTTCCTCCGGCTCGGTCATGGCCAGGGCGAGGTACAGGCTCGGCGGCACCGCGCGAAACAACGTCTCCAGATTCTTCGACAGGACCACGCCCTCGGTGTATTTGCCCGAGGCCTTGCTCGCGGAAAGCAGCAGGGCTTTCTGAGCGGATGTGAGCTTTTTGAAGCGGGCAATCTCTTCGATTTCTGCCGGTGGCATGTTCAGGCAGATCCACCACTCGATCATGTTGAGCATGGTCTGCGCTGCATCGGGGAAGTCGGCCAGGTTCTGCGTCGCCATCCAGAACCACGCGCCAAGTTTGCGCCACATCTTGGTGCCCTTGACCACAAAGGGCGCCAGCAGCGGGTTCTTGGTGATGATGTGGCCCTCGTCAGTGACCATGATGATCGGGCGACCGAGGTACTGGTCGCGTTCGGCGAGGTTGTTCACCGTGTTCATCAGGCTGATGTAGCTGATCGACATCTGCGCCTCATAACCTTCACGGGCATAGGTGGCGAGGTCAACGATCGTCACATCGCTCTCCGGCCAGGGTGTGCCTGGCCGGTCGAAGAGAGCGCCCTCAAAGCCCTGACAGAACAGATCGATGGACTCGGCCATTTCCTGCGCCCGCTCGCGACGCTTGTCGGGCAGATGGGCGTCGCTGGCGACCTGGCGCAGTGCATCGCGAACGTGACGTGTCATGACCTGCTGCTCGGTGGCTGCGCAGTGTCTGGCGGCATCCAAGATGCACTCGCGGATCAGGCTGCGGTCTGCCCGGGTCAGCCGCGCCTCTTCCTTGGCTTCGCCGCCGGTGATCATTAGGCGGGCCGTGATTTCCAGCTCGCCCAGCACGTCGCGTTGCTCATCACTGTCCGTCACGGCTTCATCCAAGTCCTCGGTCGACAGGCTGGTCACCTGGTCGGGGTGCTCGATCAGACGGCGAGCATCGGCGAAAGGCGCCAAGCTCAAGCCACTGCCGGGTTTGAGCTGAACCTTGTTGACGGACAACCCTAGGGTGGCGAAGTAATCGCCCTGCAAACCGAAGGAATTACCCGCTTCGACAATGAACAGCCGCGGTCGATACATGGCCATGACCTGCATCAGGATCGAAACCAAGGTGGCCGACTTGCCGGCGCCGGTCGGACCGAACAACAGCAGGTGGCCATTCATGGATCGGTCGAAACGCGACAGCGGGTCGAACGACAGGGGCGCACCCCCACGGTTGAAAAAAGTGATGCCCGGATTGCCGGTGCCGATGCTGCGCCCCCACAGGGGCAGCAGGTTGGCGACATGCTGGGCAAACAGCAGGCGGGTGTACCAGTTGCGCGTGTCTCGAGCCGGGTTGTAGACCATGGGCAACCAGCGCAGGTAGCTGTTGCACGCCGCGACTTCATCGCCCTCGCGCACCGGCTGCAGGCCCGCGCCGAGCAGTACGTTGGCGGCCTGGGTTGAGCGCTGGCGCAGTTGCTGTTCATCGGCACCGCGCAGGTACAGCGCCAAGGTGCCGCGGTACAGCTTGTGCTGGCGGCCGATCAGCGCGCGGGCCTCTTCCACGTCCTGGCGGGTTTGGGTCGAGGCGAGGTTCTCCCCGATGGCTTTGCGCGCCAATCGGTTGAGCTGCTCCTCGAGCACATCCTGAGGCGTGATCACCAAGGTCAGGCTCATGACGGCCTGTTCGGGTAACTGATCGAACAAGGCGTTCAAGGCCTCGCCCTTACGAGTTTCGCCGGTCAGCTGACCGATATGGGGCGGTCTGCGCAGCTTGTCGACCACCATCACGGCATGCGGCTGCTGATCGAAGTACCACAGGCCCTGGTCGCTATCCGAGCGTGGCTCCTGAAAAAACAGTCGCTCGGCAAAATTGTGGTCGAACGGCAGCGGCAGTTCATCGCCGTCATCCTCCTCGGGGTAGGGCACCCGCCGATAAAACGCTGCGGGTGATTCGCCGCTGAGGGCAGGGGCCGGATTGAACCAGGGCAGCAGCCAGGTGTAGAAGTCGCGCCCGGTCAGACGTCGCGGGCTGACCCCGCAGGCCTGCAACGAGGCCACCAGACGGTCACACGTCCGGCTCAACAGCTGAGCCGGGCTCTGTGTGTCGTCGTCACCCTGATCCCCCAGCCAGCGATAGACCACCAGCCGAATCCGCCGATTGCTGCCGCGCCAGGGCAGGTGAGACACGACATGGTCGTCGAACAGTCCGCCCGGTTTGGCGATGGCGTCGAGGTGACAGTGCATCGACGCGAGGAAGGCCTCGGTGAATGGTGTGCCTCGTGCCCGTGGCGCGATGTAGCGCTCCAGGCGTTCGAGGTACGGGGAAAAGTCACTGTCGTCCTGGCAGAAGAACTGCACCACCCAGGGCGCTTGGTCAAGCTCGTCGAAGCTGTCCTGCAGCGCATCTTCCAGGGCGTCGCGTGCCGCCATCAGCCACTCGGGCTCACGGCCCTCGGTACCGATCGGCTGCAGCTCGAACACGGCGCCCACTGAGCGGTTGTCGTCGAGCAGAAAACACAGCTCATCCTCGAGGTACTCGACCCAGGGCAAGTGGTCGGCGAGGCTAGGATTGTGTGCGTACTGGGCTGCTTCATCGGCAAGGGTTGCCCGCCGACGATTGGTCGAACGCCAGGGCTTCCAGCGCGGTGGGTCGCGACTCGTGTCATCGGCCATCACAGATCTTCCAGGCGCTCGCCGGGCAGCGCGTACTGGACTTTCTCGTACAGCGGGAACACCGTCGAGTAGCCTGGCACCGGCGACTGTTGGGTGCCGGCGAGGTGCGGGTAGACGTACATCACCAGGTCGGGGTTGGGTAGGCGTGGGAACTGGTTGCGGATCTCGTTGGCGGCCGTGCGGGTATAGGTACTCTGGTCGCTAATCAGCCGCTCCGGATCGAGCACCGACCTGCGCAGTTCGCCGCGAGCCTCCTGCAGCTGTTGCTGCGCTCCGACCGAGCCACTGCCGTTCCAGATGTCGAGCATGGTTTGATCGCCATGAGGCAGCATTTCATCTTTGCTGGTGGAGCAACCGGCCAGGTGCAGACTGAGCAGCAGGCTAATCCAGATCCAGTACCGAAACGGATGGGCTTTCATGATTCACTCTCCGGCCTTTGGGTTCGTAGTCGATGCTGATTTCATGGTCCAGGTGCAAGGCCACTTTGGCCCCGGGTGGGACGTAGATGGCCGCGAAGGCTTCACCGTAGAGCTTGTTGATCCATTCACGAATGTCGCCAATGCCACCGCTGATGACCGAGTTCAACGCGCTGTTGCCGCTGTTCTGGGTCAGGCCCAAGTTGCCGCTCGCCGAGTTGATGAAGGAAGTATTGGTCTGCTCACTGCCCAATGCGGCGGCGAAGCCGGCACCGGCCGCAGTGATCAAGCTCTGGCTCCCCAGGTACTGCTGAGCATTGGAGCGGCGTTCGCCGGAGATGCACGGGATGCCGTAGGGGTCGGAGATGTAGCCCAAGCCGCCGCGGATTTTCTCGGTGTCTGATGTCTGGGCGCTGGTGCGATTACGGCTGACGATTTTCTGCGGCTGCGGGACCGTGCGGACGGTGCCGTCGCTGAAGACAAAGGTGATTGATTCAACCTGGCCGCGTACACAGGACAATGTCCAGTCGCCTGCGGCGGTGCCGCTCATCACTGCGCCGACTACGTCCGGCAGGTCGATGCCATTGGCGGTGAGGTTGTCCGGACCCACCAGCACCTTGAACGGATAGGGGTCGTTCACCGTGCCATCCACCGGCACGCGGCCAATCAGGGCGGTCATGGCGATGGAACCCATTAAGGTCGAGTTTTCGGGGATGGTGTAGACGGGCCTGGCACCTTCGGTGTGGTCTTGGGCGCTTCCCAGGTCGCGCTCGCCCTTGGCAGCGGCACGCAAGTGGTCCTGGCCACGGTCGATCGCGTTATTGTCCAGACCGTGCAAGTCCTTGAATTTCGAGGTGAGTGTCGACAGCGGACCACCGGCTTTCGTGGTGTCCTCTTGGCTGGCGCGCGCATTCGACGGTTCGATCCACTGCACCACGTCAGCCGATGCTTGCGCGCCTGAAAATTGCTGCTCGTCACCTGGCTCGAGACCAAAGCCCACGGGCACGTCGGACTTCGTTGTAGGTTTGTCGGTGAGTTGGTCCTTGAGCCTGGACAGCAGCCCTTGGGTTTCGCGATGCTGCTGCTCGGCCTTCTGCCGGGCATCATTGGCCTGTTGGCGCTGTTCGGTGACCTGCTGAGTGACACTGCTCAACGTGCTCTGGATGCGGGTGTCGATATTGCCTTCGCGCGTGCGTAGCCGGCTGTTCTCGGTCTGCAGCCCATCGTTGCCTTTCTTCAACGACAGCATCTCGCTGCGCATCGCCTTGACCTGTCCAATCAGCGTGGCCACGGTGTCGCGCGGAGTGTCGCCGGCGATGCCCAGAGCCTTTGCCTGTTCCGGACTGAGTGTTGCCTTGTCGGGATCGTGAGCTGGCTGGCTACCAGGTGCGACCACCCAGGATTTGCCGATGATTAGGACAATGCCCAGCAGGACGCCGGGTACAAGCCACTTCAGCAGGCTGTTAGCTTTCATGATCGGCAGCCTCCGGCGTCGACGGGGGCAGCAGCAACGCGTGCTTCAGGTCGCCACCGCGGGTGACGAGGTAGACCACGGTGGTGTCTTCGGGCGTGCCGGCGTTGCCGAGGTACGCATGCTGGAACGTAGCGGCGTACAACGTGGCTTGCAGATGACGCGGGTCGAGCGTGACTTTGCCGGGTCCGCGATTCACGATCTTCACCGCCGTCACCCAGTAGTCGCCCAGGCGCCAGGCCGCCAACCCCTTAATCGAAACCCGTTCGGTAGGCAGCAATGTGCTGAAGGCGATGGAGTCGCTCAGCGGCACCCGACGTACACCGGGCAGTGGCGCCACCGTGCGCAGAGGCGCATACAGGTTCTGCGCCGCATAGCGGGTGAGCACCACCGGTACCGGGGTCGCTGCAGGTGCTGAGCCCCGTGCGATTTCCTCATCCGGCGCCTGGGTCTGGGCGATGATCTTGACTGGCTCCAGCGACTCACTACCGTTGAGTGCTTCGATGTCGATCAGAATGATGTCTCCCGATTTCACCGACTGCAGTTGCAGTCGGGTAGGGGGAAGGGCTTCCGTCGCGCGGAGGTAGACCGTCCCACCGACGGACTGTACGCGCAGCTTGCTGGCGATCGCACTGGGCAGCCCGACACGGATGTCTTCGTCCAGTATCAAGATGCGTTCTTGACCCACCGTAAGCGGGATGGCCAACGGCAGGCGGTCCCAGTATTTGACCTCGACGGCACCCGCGGCTGAGCACCAGCCAGCGGCAGTCACGAGTATCAGGAACAAGGCACGCATCATGATGCACCTCCAGGCAGCGTCAGCTTCTGCGGTGTACCCTCGTAGCAGTCCAGGGCCAGGCCCCACTTGTTGTGTTCGGGGTCGACGTCGAAGCGCACCACCCGCAGCGGGTAGCGCACCACCACGCGTTTCACCGGCTCGGCGGCGTAGTATTCGTCGGCATTGAGGTCGAGCTTGACCAGCCAGCTGTGCTTATCCAGCTGCTTCACTCGCAGGTTGGGATCGTCGCTGTAGCCGCGGCCCAGCACCTCGTACACACCGCGCACTCGGCCGCGCAGTTCGCCTGCTGCCTTGCGGTACTCGAAGTCGCCGTCGAAGAAGGTTTTGCATGCCGGGGTGAGGTAGGGTTGCAGGGCGAAGATGGCGCGGTGGTAGTCGATCTCGCCATCAGTGGGCCAGCGGTTGAGCTGGCCGAAGATGTACAAGGCGAAGGCATAAATGTTTTCGGGCGGTACGTCCCACCATTTGCGCGTACTGCCGGAGCGCAGGTCGGGCGGCACGTGTATGGTCAGCTCAGAGGGTGCAGTCTGCCAGCCGTACCAGAACCCCGAGCACAATAACGCCAGGATCGCCACGGCCAGACGCAGGCTGAGGATATGCGCCTGCTGCGCGTCCACCTTATTGCGGAAGCGGCTCATGTGGCGGCCCTCACGTGCCGGCGCGTACGCCGGACGGTCCAGGGGCCGGAATGCAGGATCAGTTGGCTGGTACCGATGCCCCAGTGCACCGCCAGTTGCCACTGCAAGCGCCGGTATAGCCAGGTTTCGGGGCGGGCACGCTTGGCCCGGCGCAGCAGTTGGCCGCCGCCGAGCAACACCAACGTCATGCACAGGAACATGCAGGTGGGGAGGGTGGCGATGGAGGCGGTGGCTACCGCCAGCGGCGCACCGAGGATCACGCCCAGCGTGGCGCCGACGATCAGCGCGACCCACATCTCGTCGTTGGTGAGGCCACGGAGGACGGCCGGATCACGGTTGAGGCGCTCCGGCAGGAAGGTCAACGTGCCGTCAGGCAGGGTGGTAGGGGTGTCGGACATGGTGACCTCACAGAATCGTGGCGGCTTTGGTCAGAAACCACAGGATCACCACCACCAGCAGTGCGCCGACACCGACCACGGCGCCGAGGTCTTTCCAGGTTTTGCGCTGGTTCTGCACGTCGGCGTAGACGGTGAGCGAATGCCAAGCCACGCCCAGGAACGCGAGGGTGGCGATCAGCAGCCCGAGTAGGATGCCGCCGTCGTAGGCGTAGTTCTTGATGGTATCGATCAGCCCCGAACCTTCGCCGCGGGAGGGCGCTTCCATGGTCGGCAGGTCAGCCCAGACTAGGGTCGAGCCCAGCAGCACCAGAGCGCCGAGCAGGGCTTTCGAACACGTATCCCGCAGCATGGCGAGCTGGCGGTGGCAACGGCGGGAGAAGTTCATGGCAAGGTCTCCTGATTTACGACAGCATGAAAAACATCAGCACGATCAAGACGAGGGCGAGGCGCAAAGTGCTGCCGCCAAGCGCGCCGAAATTAGTGTTGCCGGCCGCCCAGCCGCGGTAGCCGCTCCACAGCGCCCAGGCGCACCAGAGCAACGCCAGCACCAGAACCGAGGAGCGCCACAGCACCGAACTGAGCTGGGGGGTAAACCCGGCCACTGCGGAGAACGCGGTGAGTTGGGCGTCAGTCATGCTCATCGGGCGAACTCGGGTGAGGCGCTTCAGCGCGATAGTCACTGGTCAGCTCGGCTAGATCGGTCGGCTGCGCTCGGGAGGGCGACAGGTACTTGCTGATGCCGCGGCGCATATGCTCGAGGTCGGCTACGAACCTCGGGTAGTCGAAGTGATACCGAGACGTTTCGACATCGACCTGGCTACTGCGCGCGCGATCGGCCAACTGCTCGATGACAGTGATCTGCCGCTGCATAAGGCCTAGGTCCGAACGCTCGCGAGCATCCTGTGCAGCGGCAGATAGCGTCACAAAGCAAGCAAGCAGCAGCGGATAGCGTGAAGAGATCATGGCGAAATCCAGCCGAGAATCTGGCATTCACCTTGATGTATTAGGCAGGTGTTGACATGACCTTAAAGGATTGTCGGGCCATCGATTTACAGGGGGCTTGATAGATAGGTTTCGAGGCAAACCGGTGCGCGGGAGATAATAAACAGGCCAGCTAATTGACCGGTATGCGAATTTTTCTGTGTGTAACTGTGCGCTGGACACTGCAAACCTCAAATGCACTATTTCGTCAGCTTTTAGAGGTAAAAGGTGAGTGATCAGAGGTATTTTTTGAAAGTCGCAGCAGTAATGGCGACCATGCAGCCGAGCAGCGTAGCGCATGGGAGCAGCACCCAGTTGGGATTAAGCGACCAAGGTAGAGAAAGATAGATTACCCAGGGGCTCACCGTCAGCGGCAGTAATGTCCGCTTCGCTCGGTGGTAAACAAAGCTGCTCTCCCGGTCGGCTCCGAACTTACGAAGGTCGCGTCGCATCAAGCCATCGACGGCACCGGTGATCACGGCGAGCAGGAACAGGGGCATGGCCAGGATGAGGACGGCCAGGCGAACCACGAAAGTGAAGACCGTGAACAAGGCTGCCAGCAAGTAGTCCTGCAGCACGACGTATGCTTGGGCAAACTGCCCCTGTAGTGACGCCTCTCGACTGAGCAGCTTCAGTTGAGCATCGGATTGCGCCCACCCGGAGCGGGCCACGACCCAGTCGTTGAGGTGCTGAAGAACCTTAGCGGTCGCTTGCGCCGGTTCTTGCACGAGCAGTGAACTCTTGAAATGACTGCTGAGCCAGCCCAGTTCACTCAGCCACATGGTATGGCTGTGATGCCAGCCCTGTTCCGGCCAGAACCACAACAGGCCCACAAACTCCAGCACGATGGAGAAAACCAGCGAAGCGAACAGCAGGCCGAACAGCCGTAAGCACAGTTCGACCGTGCCGAAGATGAGCCCCGGACGTCGTGGCGCAGGAGTCGCGCTAGCAGTGGTGGTGGGCATATGGGCTCCACAATACTCGGTTGCTGCCTGGGCGTTTACGGTTCGCGTCTACGCCCAGGCGGTGGCATCTCGGGATCGAAGTCGACGGTCGGTGCACCTCCCGCAGTGGTCCACCAGTTACCCGCATTGGCGTTGTACGAGTCGCGCATGCACGCGGCCAAGGTCTGCAGATCCGCCGGCATCGCATCGTCGCTGGCCGGTGTGGGCAGCGGCATACGCACCTTCCACAGTTGCCCGCCCTCCTGGAACGAAAACATCTGTCCCTTGGGCAGGGCGATGATGTGTGCGGGTTCGATCAGCGGCACGGCGCTGGTAGTGACACGGTCCTGCGAAGAGGAGGTGAAGTCCGTACGGGCTTCGGGATCCGCGGTGTCCGTCGCCCCTGAGACCAGGGTGCGGGTCTGCACGTTGACCTTGGGCAGTTGATTGGTCAGCAGTTCCGCGGTTGCGGTTTCCCGTACACGAAGCATCTGCAGAGTGTTGAAATTGCCGATGACCTGGCCGGCTTTGGCCCGGCTGCCGATGCGCGCCTCGATGTCACTCAAGGTCTGGGTGTAGGCAGTAACCTGGATACCCGCACCACCGCCCTTGTTGATCAGCGGGATGAATTCATCCCCCATCAGCTCGTTGAACTCGTCGGCGTGCAGGTTGATCGGCACCTTGTCCGCCGCGCTGGAGGAACCCGGCAGGCCGTGGTCGATGCCGTGCTTGTAGATATGGCCGGCGACGGAGACCAGGTCGGCGAACATCGAATTACCGACAGCGGCGGCGACTTCGGCGTCTGACAGTGCATCCAGGCCGACGTAGACGATGCCGCGTTTGCGGATGATTTGCAGCCAATCGAAGATCGGCCGTGGATCGTCCAGGTCGGCGTAGTTGGGGGCCAGCAGTTGCGCCGTCTTGCCACTGGTGAGCTTTTCCAACAGGGGCAGTAGCGAGGCGACGATCTTGTCGAAGTAGGTGCGGTCATAACGTACGGCCGAGCGCAGACCATCCATCACCGGGTCAAAGATGCGCTTCGCAGCCAGGTACTGCTCGATGGCGACCACGCGCTTTTCCCGGCCGATCATATGCCGCGGCACATTCTTCTCGTTAAGGCGACCCTCGATTTGCACGATCGCTTCCCAGGCCTGCGCGTCGTGGTGGGCGAAGAAATGTTGGGCGTATTCGATGAACAGCGCGTCGATGTTCACCACATGGCGCTGGATCTGCAGGTAGTCCGGACGCCGGCCCAGTTCGATCAGAGCCCGGGCAATGATGTTTACAAAACGCCAAGCGAACTCGCGAAACGCGGCGGAGTTGCCTTCGCCGCTTAACTGTCCGGCGATACGGGTAGCAACTTCCGAGATGCGACCGAAGCGGCCGATGGCGTTGTAGCGTGCGGAGATTTCCGGCCACCCGAGGTGAAATACGTAGAATTCGTGCTCGCGGCCGGCGCGGCGTGCCTCCACGTACATGCGCTTGAGCAGGTCGGCGTCGCCCTTGGGGTCGAAGACAATCACCACCTCTTGGGTTGGACGGTGGATGTCCTGGGTGATGTAGACCTCCGCCAGGCGCGTCTTGCCGACCCGGGTGGTGCCCAACACTAGGGTGTGCCCAACACGCTCACCCAGCGGCAAGGTGGCTTCCTGCTCACTCGGCTCGACGCCGTGCAGCAGCGGTGAGCCCCCGACCGGTGGCAGCGGGCGTACCGGATTGAGCGGGTTGTCCCAGGCGGTGAGGCGGGGTAGCAGCGAGAGCCCTGAAGGCGCCTTTTCCAGCAGACACTCCAGGCGCCTGGCCCACTGATACGCAACCGATTGGTTCACATAGCAGGCCAGCGCCGGGTCCTGAGCTTCGAGCAGGCGCTGGGTGTGCAAGCGAGTCCAGCGGAAGCCACGCCCCATGAACAGTCGCTTGCGGCTCACCGGAATCTGTCGGCTGGTCAGCGAGTAGCGCGGCAGGCGACGAATGTTGCGCCGATAGCGCAGGACAATCCGGGCCTCGTTAAGCCGTTTGAGGCCGAACGCGGTGTAAGCCAGGGCCATGCCCGTACCCACCTCAGGCGACAGGGCCACCGCCCAAGGCGAGTGCAGGCACAGGGCGCCAGTTCCGGCGCAGATACCCACGGTGTACAGCTCCACTGCAGGGCGCAGCAGGGATTCCATCGCATGGTCGCCCATGATCCTCCCTCACTGTTCCAAGCCGGTGGGCGTGATGAGCACCGGGTAGTATTCCAGCTCCAGCCGCTCGGCGATGTCGTCGCCACTCACCGGCCAGATGTTCAGTCCAGGGGCTGTCGCCTGGATGCGGCGCAACGCCTGGGCGTCGGCGACCTCGACAGCTAGCCCGCTGGCGCCCAGGTCCTGCAGGGCCTGCGCATGCTGCGCCAACCAGGCCAGCGAGGTTGCGTCCTGCCCGACCAGGAACAGCGGCGTGATGCCCGGCAGGTCCAACTTTCTAGGCGGCACTGCGCCCGGCGTGAGGCGCGCGCTGTGCACCGGCAGCACCCAATTCAGCGCGCGTGGATCGAGGGGCTTGGTGGGAGCGGCGATCACGGTTAGCGACAGCCACGTACAGATGGCCAGTGCCACCAAGCGCGAGAGACTCATGGCTGTGACCCTCCGCGAAGGGACGCGATCGCTTGGATGCGCTGCCAGTGCCGACTGAACTGTGTGCGGTAGCGCGCCGCGGGCGCACCGCCGGCCGGACGGTGATAGCGCCCAGCAGCCACGACCCAGTCACCCACATCGGCATAGTGCGCACGCAGTAGCTCGGCGGTGATGGCCAAGTTCGCCCGTGGATCGAGTGCATTGCAGGCGCTGGGGTAGCGGTCCGAGTGGTAGCCGAGGTTGGTCTGTCCCAGACCGACATCGATGCGCTTGGGGTCATGGCGTGTGAGTTCTAGCCTGAGCGCAGCACAGGCCTCTTCGCGACTGGCAAAACGCTGCGGTGTGCCGGCGACATTCAAGGTCCAAGGCCAGGGCATGAGACGACCGCGTAGCGGGGTGCCACTCTCCTGCAGGGCGATGGCGAACAGTACCGAGGCGGGGATGCCGGCCCGCGCGGCGGCCAACTGGTACGCGGGCGGAGGCAGGGCGTCCGCCTGGACCACGGTCACGCCGGTCAAGGCCAGCGTGAGGATCAGTCGATGCGCTGCCATTTACCATCCACCTGCTGAAAACGCGCCGGCAAGGGTCGGGCCGCGCCCAGGGCGAACCACCGGCCGTGGTCGTGGTTTAGGGTGACCTGGCCGCTGCTAACCTGGGCTGGGGTAATGCCTGCGCCACGCGCCCAGTGTCGGAGACTCGCGTCGTCACCCTGGCTGCCCACCAGGTACACGTCCAGGCGGGCGCCGGCACGGAGCCACTGCTGGGTGTTGGTCGCGCAGTCAGGACAGCGTTCTTCCACGAACAGGGCATAGCGGGTGTTGCTCGACGTTGCGGACTCATCGGCCAGACCCTGCACCGGCAGCATTCCCGGGAACAGTCGTGCCCAGGCGGCGGTGTAGGCCTTCTGGTAAGCCAGCTCGCGTTCTGCGCGTTTGGCTTCGAGGCGAACCTGTAGTTCGGCGTAGCGCTGCCGCTCCTGCTCAGAGTCGGCCTCCACGCCCAGGGTGGTGAGAGGGTCGAGCTGCGGCGACCAGTAGTGGCGCGGCCCGGACTGCAGTTGCTCGAACTTGGCCCATTCGTCATCCGTTAGCCCCCAAACTTTGGCCTGCGTCGCGACTGACGGCTGCCGATCCAGCGGCGCCTGCTCGCTGTACTGCTGGTCTGATCCGAGCATTTTCGGTGCACTCCATCCCGGCCCTGCCAGCAGGCAGGTGGGAAGCAGGATCAGCGGGAGGGCGGAGAGCCGAAGCATAAGCACCTCTTCACGGCAGGGGCAGTGTGCGATCGCCATGGCCGGGGGCGTGGAACACGGCCTCGTCCTCGTGGATCGTACGCAGCTGCCAACCGTTCAGGCTGTCGCCGGGCTGCAGCAGGTGCACGGTCGACAGCGAGTGGGCACCGGTGGGCAGGGCAGTAACGAACCTCACCACGCCTCGGGTCTCGATACCCAGCAGGGTCAGCGGCGGCGCCGGGGCTTTGGCCTTGGCTTTCTGGCCCATGGGTGCCAGCGGCCGTGTTGTGTCGGCCGCTGGCACGGAGGCTCGTGCCGACAGGGTCTCAAGCGCAATTTCTGTCCTGCCAAGCCTCTGTTCCAGTGCACTGAAGTCGGCGCTGCTCGGCCCACTCGGTGCCGCTTGAACGGCCTTAAGCGATGCGGCCATCTCATCCAACTGCTGGCTGAGCGTCGTCTGCGCCGCAGCATGCTGACCTTGCGCGTCTCCCAGCGCCGCCACCTGCAGCTGCAATGTCGCGAGCGTATTGCCGAGCGCATCGACGTCGCGCCGCAACGCGGGAGCCGGGTCGGCAGGGGCACCGCGGGCTGCGGCCTGGAGTTCGGCCAATTGCTGGTGTTGGTTGTACGTTTCGCCAGCCAGCACGGCGGCGCCCAGGCACAGGCCGCCGATCACTAGGGCCTGAAAGCGGTGGACCTTCATGGCGCGATCTCCGATGTCGAGAGTGGCGGTTTGGGCTGTGGCGAGCGAAGGGTGTAGCAGACGGTCCGGTCGACCGGATCGATGTTGATCCTCCAGGCCGGTCCGCCGATGATGGTCAAGGCGTCCAGCAGCGAAATCGGTCCGAGTTGGTGGTGCACGGCGGGCAGGGGACGGCTGAACAACCGATCCACCGCTGCGCTGTCGGGGCAGAGTGAGTAGCCCGACCGTTGCAGCACGTGACGCAGTGCCTCCCCGACATTCGCGTGCAGAGCAGGGGCGATCTGTACGTTGATGAGCTGATACAGCGGCTGGCGCTGTTCCAGGGTCGGCTGTGTATTGGCCAGGGTGTATCGGTCCTGGCGGACCCATTTAGGTAGCTTGGGTTTCTGCTTCTGCAGTGAGGCCGGCGATACTGATGGCGCTGCTGGGGCGGGCGCCGGTGGCGACGTGTTACAGCCGGTCAGCGCGATCATCAGTCCGAGGGTGAGGAGTGTGGGGGTATGCATGTCCGGGTCTCGACAAAAGTTGCCGTTACCTTGGCGAAAGTGCGAGCCGCGCTCCTACCGAAAAACCGAATCTGGCCGTCCGGATTACCGTGAAGCACTCATAAAAAAGGCGCCCGTGGGGCGCCTTGGGTCAGTCTTCAGTGAATAGGGACAGTTCCGGGAGTGGCGCTGCGTCGGGGGTCAAAGATCAGCAAGCGGGTGTCGGCATGACCTGCCAGCAGTAACAGCTGCAACAACACGGGCGGGACATCGTCATCGCGCATGCGAGTGCTGACTTCGTCGGCGCTGCAACTGCAGTGCCCTTCGGCCTCCATGCTCCAGGGTGTCGAGTACAGCTTGCACCCCACGGCATGGCTGCTGCTGAGTTCGAAGCACTCGAAGAAGCCTGTCGGTGAAGGGTGCCAAGCTCGCTCTTGCAGGTACTCGAATTCCGTCGTTGGCAGGTGGGCAGAGCTGATCTCCCAACTGCGGCTGTAGTGCCCCGTGGAAAAGGACAACAGCTCGATCAGGGTGCGTGCTGCTTCCTCGTTGGGGAGGTCGCCGAGATGCATCGGTCGTCCACGGTGATGGTCGATGATCTGGTAGATCACGCTACTCACCAGGCCGGCGCCCGGGCGGCGCATACGGACAAATCTGGGCACGTTTTGGCCGTCGGTGATAACCGCGCAGTCGTCATCGAATACGCAGGGTTGGAAATAGATGGCCTCGTTGGGCAGCTGGATTTGCGCTGGGTGCAGAGGGCGGTAGCAGGGTGGACAATTGTTGGCATAGCTGATCTGGACGACGCGTTCGTAGCTCAGATCGTGGAAACCGCGAAGGAAGGGATTGCGAAATGATGGGGGCATGATGGTTCTCCTTAGGCGCAGAGGCCCCCCCAAACTGGCGGTGACCTCCGAGGCAGGGATGGGCTGTCAGATCCAGCCATGTTCGGCGAGCGAAAGCGGGGTACCTGCGCCGACGATGATGTGGTCCAGGACGCGCACCTCAACCAGGGCCAGGGCCTCGGTCAGGCGTCCTGTGAGTACCCGGTCGGCGGAGCTCGGTTCCGGGCAACCGGAAGGGTGGTTGTGACTGAGGATCACGGCGGCGGCGTTGTGCTCCAGCGCCTTGATCACGACCTCGCGTGGATAGACGGAGGCGACGTCGATGCTGCCGGTGAACAGTTCGTCAAAGCTCAGCACGCGATGGCGTGAGTCCAGGCAAAGCAGAGCGAACACCTCGTGTTGGTAAGGGGCGAGCCGCAGCTTCAGGTAGGCTGCAGCGTCGGAGGGGGTCAACAGCAGTTCGCCGCGCTGGAAGTAACGTTGATCCAGCAACTGCAGGGCTTGGGTGATCAGTGCATCCTCATGGGCGCGTTGGGCCAATGCCGGGTCGAGCGCGTCGACCAGGTTCAGGGCAGTGTTCATGGGCAATTCCTCGTGGGAGATGGAGCGCCCCTGGGGGAGTGCCCCAGGCTGGTGAAGTGCATGATTCACAGACGCGTAAAGCGATGACGGGCACCGTGTAGCCGGCTTTGACATCCCTCGCACGCTCGGGTGGAAAAGGACTCGATGCCGGAGCCGGTCTGCGGATCGAAATCGGCGCTCAGTGGCATCAGGGCCTGCAGTTCGGTGCGCAGCTGCGCGATGCGTTGCTCGATTTCAGCCTCGCTGTAGTACAACGAAAGTGCGCTGAAATCGTCATACGCGACCGCTTGCAGGCAGTCCTCGCAGAGCCAGAAGCTTTCCATGACGGCCTCCGACGTGAGTGGATAACAGGCGCTCGTGGGAGCGCCTGTTGGTGGCGGTCAATGTGCCTCAGGCAGACTGACGTGCAGCGGTGGACGCGCTCGCGCGGGCAGAGGCGGGTTGGTGCTGTTCGGCGACGGTGTCGGCTTGGTCCGATTCCGCTGCTGCGTCGATAACGGTAATGGAGTCGGTGCGAGCGGGTGCTCGGTAGCTGAACTGGCCATCAACCTTGATCCACTCGATGAAGATCAGCCGGCCTTTGAGGCTGGCACCGGGTTGGCCCTTGCGCTCGCCTTTTTCGTACAGGAAAGGGTCAACCCAAAGGTCACCAATGCGAAAGGCGATCAGGACCTTGCGTTCAGCACGGACGTCTTCCAGGTGTTCACGGATCAGCCGTTCGGCTTCACCGCTGGCGACCTTACAGTCGAAGCGGGTGTACTCGACGTCGTCCGAGGCACCGTGCAAGGCGGCAATGTCACAGGCCATGAACGGTTGCCCGCGACGTACAGGGACTTCGCGAACGCGGTTCAAATAACCAATGCCTTGGGTGTGCAGGTTGAAGTAGGTGGTGGGAGCGTTGTTGCTTGCAGTCGTCATGGTGGATCTCCTGGTTAGCAGAAACGCGGATATCCACCGGCCCTGGCGGCTGGTGAGTTCCGCAAGGGGGAGGTGCAAAAAAAGCGTGGTCGGTAGAAGGGCGCTCATCACCGACAGGTCGGTGACCGTGCGAGCTGCCGAGCGCTGATCGCACTGGGGGAGAACCACCCGAAATGGGCGTAGCCTTGAAGGTTCCGGCTACCTGTACGCTGTCAGCGACAGCGGTGTGCAGTTCATCTATAAAACGGCGCCAACGGCCCGTCAACAGTGGATTGGGGGAGGCTTGGGCGGGCGGAAGTGGGTGGCACTCAGTGGATTCTGCGTGACGAAAAAATAGCCCGACGGTCATCAGGCTAGGAAGAGCTAGACCACCCTTGACCCGGTAACGTGACACCGGAGTTCATCGCAAAATCTCCGCTGTCGATCCACCTGGATCAACCGACCCTTGTCGTGGCCTGGGTCGAAATCAACTGGCACGCATCCGCGCACAAAAGGTGCCCAGTGTTTCGCCGGCGGGCACCGGTGCTGAGCATCGTCGCCGAAGCGGATGACCCCTGAGACCTGACACCAAGCCGCACGGGTCATCCACCTTGGGGACCTGAAACGCTGGGGAGAAATCCGAAGAAAAAGTGAAATGCGGCTCCGAACTCTTCGAGTCTGACCGAGCTGCCCGGAGCGAATCGGTCTGGGGTCGCCAAGCGGCGACGGACCTGATCACTACACCAGTGCTGCCGTACGCCGTCAAGTCACACATGCCCGCTCAGAAGGCGCCTGGCTGCTTGGTGCGCTTGGGTTTGGCGACCGGCTTGGTGCCCTTGCACTCGGGATAGCGGGTGCACGACCAGAAGCTGCCGGTGCGGCCTTTGCGCTGGTGCATGGCGCTGCGGCACACGGGGCAGCGCGGGCCTTTGGTAAGCGTTGGCGGCAAGGTGAGCGAAGCGTGGCCACGCACCAGCCGGGTCAGCCATTCCGCCTGCCTGGCGAGGAAGGTTTCGACGCTCAGCTGTCCCGTCTCAATACGATCAAGTGCCTGCTCCCAGAGTGCGGTCAGCGCCGGATCGGCGACCTCCGCCGGCACGGCCTCGATCAAGGTGTGTGCCGCCGCCGAGGCGACTAGGTTGCGTTTTTTCTTGGTCAGGTACCCGTGATCGATCAGGCCCTGGATGATCGCCGCTCGGGTGGCCTCGGTCCCGAGGCCGCAGCTGTCCTTGAGTTTCTGTTTGAGTCGTGAGTCATCCACCTGGTTGGCGATGGTTTTCATGGCCTTGACCAGTGTGCCTTCCGTGTAGGGCTTTGGGGGCTGTGTGCGCTGCGCGTTGACCGTGGTGTCGGTCACTGCCACCGCTGCCGACTCGCGCAGTGTGGGCAAGCGTTGGGTTTGCTCTAGAGGTTCGTTGCCGTCGGCCTCGTCGATCACCGCCTTCCAGCCGCGTGCCAGGATTTGCTTGCCGCGCGCCAGTAACTGATCTTCGTCACTGTGCAACACCACCTGGGTTTTCAGGTACTCATGGTCGGGCAGAAATTGTGCGAGGTAACGGGCGCGAATTAGTGTGTAAACCGCCCGCTCGCGTTCGGAGAGCTGGGTCAGGTCTAGCATCACAGCAGTGGGGATGATGCCGTGGTGGGCGGTGATCTTGCTGCTGTTCCAGGCCCGGGAGCGTCGGCTGGGGTCAGCCTCCTTCAGCCATTGTCCGAGTGACGGGGCGGCCGCCGCCAGGGCGTGGAGTACGCGCGGCACCTCATCCAGCATGCTTTCCGGCAGGTAGCCGCAGTCGGTGCGTGGGTAGGTCGTTGCCTTGTGGGTTTCATACAGGGCTTGGGCCACCGCCAAGGTTTCCTGGGCACCGAGGCCAAGCTTAGCCGAGCAGATCTCTTGCAGCGTGCTCAGATCGAACGACAGCGGCGGGCCTTCGCGCACGCGCTCGACCTCGATGCGGCGGACCTGGGCAGTCCCCTGCTGGCTCAAGCGTCGCGCCGCGCTCTGTGCGACCACTTCGTGAATGCAGTGACCGGCTTCGTCACAGGCTGCGGTCGGTGGCTGCCAGCGCGCCTGAAAGAGCGTCCCGTCCGCCTCCAGCTGCGCATCGACCGTCCAGAACGGCTGAGACTCGAAGCCTGCTATCGCCCGATCACGCTGGACCACCAGACGCAGCGTCGGCGTTTGCACACGCCCCACCGGCAGCATGCCGTCGAAGCCGGCGCGGCGCCCGAGCAGGGTGAAGAGCCGGCTCAGGTTGATACCCACCAGCCAGTCCGCGCGTGAGCGTGCCAAGGCGCAGTGGTACAGCGGCAAGGTCTGCTCACCTGGGCGTAGCGTGCCCAGTGCACGGCGAATCGAGGCATCGTCGAGGGCGGAGAGCCACAGGCGCAGAATCGGTCCCTGGTACTGACAGCGCTCAAGGATTTCCCGGGCGATCATCTCGCCTTCACGGTCGGCGTCCGTGGCGATGACCACCTCGGAGCAAGAGCGCAGCAGTTGCTGAATGACCTTCAGCCGGCTGGCGACCTTGGGTTTGACCACCAACTGCCAGTGGGCAGGGATGATCGGCAGGTCCTCCAGCGACCAACGTTTGTAATTACCGTAAGCCTCAGGCGGTGCTGTTTCCAGCAGATGGCCCATGCACCAGGTGACAGTGGCCCCCTGGCCTTGCAAACAGCCGTCGCCACGCCGGCTGGCCTGCAGCACGCGGGCGATGTCGCGGGCTTGAGATGGTTTTTCGCAAATAAACAGGCGCATACGAGGGCCCTCTCGGTGAGGTACCGATAGGGTGGCGGTGTGGCGTGAGAGAACCAGCGAAAACCCGAATGCGCCGAGATCATATCGGCGGTTCAATGGCGGTGAAAGGTTACTTCCTTCGCGCGAGGTGAGCGGCCAGCGTTTGCAGAAACTCCAAGGCAAACTTTTTATCTGCTTCGCCAAGCTCGTTGATCAGGGACGCAATTCTCTGGCCTTGGTCCTGGGGGCGAGGACTGATGGCTAGCAGCAGCTCATCGGCGGGACAGCCGTACATATCGGCCAATTGCAGCAGCTTGTTGACGGTCAGTTCGACCACGCCGCGTTCAAAGCGCGATACGGCTTCGGCGCCGATTTCCAGACACTCGCCGACTTGCTCTTGGGTCAAACCACGTGCGCGGCGATATTTCGCCAACTGGCGACCGATGTGTTGTGGGCTAGGCTCTTTGACTGGCAACGGGGGCGCTCTCCAATTCGACCCGTATGGTTGACCAGCAACCCGAATATATGAACGCCTTGTAAGGTTGACTAGCAACCCTATGAGGCGTATCACTCAAATTGAGTGTGATAACCCACCTGTCAAAACGGAGGTTACGGCTTGGACGGATCTAACGAGCGTGAGGCAGATGCGTTAGCGCTCAAGGCCTACGAGTTGTTCATGGCAACCCACCTGGAACCGGACAATCCGAAGGCGCGCGCGAGGTTGATCGCATGGGTTCAGGAAAGCCAGGCGCACTGGCGGGCATTTCTTGCTCTGGACCAGTACCTGGCTGAGGTGACGCAGCTGCTGGATGCTGATCAGCGGGGAGAGCCCCGGCGGCATTGAACCACCTGCAGTATCCAGCGTTGCGCGCCGAGCGGGCAGCGAGTCCTCAGGGGTATCTCGCTGCAGGCCGTGATTCCTCTGAGGACCACCCGCTTAGCCGGTCTTGCGTGGGGTCTACTTGCTAGCCCCCTTGCGTCCGGAGCCGCTGCTTTCATTGGCCTTTTCGCGCATGGACACCGAGGCCAGACGGTGGGGCAGGATGCCGATGCGTCGGGCCTCCACCTTGAACGTCACCCGCGCGTTGTCCTCGCTGTCCTCCCATTCATCCTTGACCGTCCGGCCCTCGACCAGGATGCGCATGCCTTTCTGGTACAGGGTGCTCCAGTGCTCGGCGTCCCGGTGCCAGAGCTCGACGGGGGCCCAGTAGCCGCCGCGATCCTCGTAGCCGCCTTCGCGCGGTACCGGATTGTCGAAATAGACATTCAGCCGCAACAGGCGTCGCGGTTCATCCGGGGGGTTGTTGAACTCCTGAAACTCCGGGGCGCTGCCGATGTTGCCTTCACCAACAAAAAACGTGCTCATGCTTGCTACTCCTCGGTGGGGGAACGGGATAGATCGAAGAGGGTCTCGGCGGCGTGCAGCTTGCTGACGCCGGTTTCGGCCTGGCGATACAGTGACTGCAGGCTACTCATCTGCAGGTTCAGGGTGACGCGGTTGACCTCCAGTTGGTACAGCGCCTCCCGTAGCGAAGGCGCCAGATGCGGAAGCGCCATCGCTTGCTGCCACACCTGTACCCCCATGCGCTGGAAGTCCGAGCTGCGCCAGCGCAGGAAATCGGTTCCGGAGGCGCTGTGCTGGACGACCAATCGCAGGTCCAGCAGCGAGAAGGGAGACTGCGCCATGATGGTCAGCATCACCCCCATCAGTCCGGCGACCCGGGCGCGCAGGCGCAGGATCGTCTCGGCGAACTGCTGCAGATCCCCCTTACCCTTAAAAGGCTTTAAAAGGCCTTTTAGGGAGGCACCTTGTTCGAACTCGCGATAGGCATCCGCTGACAAACGCCGGGCGATTGCCTCGGCCAAGGTCATGCTTCACCCCCTTCAGACGGAACGTCCTGTGCGGGCTGAGCCTCTGCCTGATCCGGCTCATCGCGAATCGAGGCCGTGGAGCCGCGCGCGATGGGTGGGGCAAATTGGGAGCGGCGGCTGCCCTCGAGAATGTTTCGCGGTGGCGTGCCGAACTTGTCAATGGCCTCGCGGGCGCGGGCGTTGTTCGCGGCCATGTCATCCCGGCTGACCCCGGCCAGGCGGTAACGCTGCGCTAAACCGAACAGGCTGCGCAGCAGATGGGCGCCACGATCGATCCAGACCTCCATGTCGCTGCGGCCGATCAAGGCGGTGTGATGGGCGAGCAGCACGCGGCGCACCAAGGTGTCGTAGTCGGTCAGCAGGTAGACCGCGAGAAAGCCGAGCTGGCTGCCGATGAACAGCGGCAGAGTGACTGGATGGATGTTGAGGTTGTCGCCGACATCGACTTGGGTGGGCAGGTCGCGTTCCACCTGGCTGATCTGGCTGGTCAATGTAAGCATTTCGGCCTTGGCCTGCAGCAGCTTATCTTCCAGCTGGAGCATGAACCAGTCAGCGAATGGGTCGTCCTGGCTGCTCGCGTGCTTGAGCAGGTTGGTGACGCTGATGTAGCCGGCCATGCCCATGATGGGGTGCACACCTTCGCGGGCCATGCGGCCTTGCCACAACCGCGCGGCATGATGGGTGTGCAGCGTGAGGGTGATGCTGCTGCGCAGGGAGCCCAGGTTGAGCTGATAGTGATCGACCATCGCCAGTACCTCGCCGTCGGAATGACGCAGACAATGGGCTGTTCAGTGAGGCACGGCGCGGATCAACGCGAAGGTGGTTCACTCGCATTTACAGGCAGTGGATTTCCCTGGATTTGATGGCACCGGCATTGATTCCGCTGACGTCCAGTCTTAAGGCGCTGCGCCTATGCCGCGACAACGTTGCTTCAGTTCCTCCAGGCAGGCCAAGGCGAGTGGAGAGGCCGTGCGTTCGCCGCTACGCCGTGGACGCTCGCAGGGCGGTTCCACCTTCGGATCGCTGTGGGACGTGGTCACTGGTGTAGTCGTCTCGGCACGGGCCGCCCACAAGGTAAATTCCCCTTGGCATGCGCGCTTGATCAAGCCCATCAGGTAGGCAACCGGTTTGCGGATCTCGCCGCGGGCGCACCGCACCGACGCTTCGTTGATCACGGCTTGTTGCTGTTCAGGTTCGAGCTGGCGCATCGCCTGGATGGCCATGCGTCGCTCGGTTGGGCTTAGGGGTAGGTCTTCCGGCCATCGGGCTTGGCCGAACGCCACTTGCGCCAGTACCGTACTTTTTTTGCTTTTCTCTTTTTGTACTGTACGGCCGGCGTCGGCATTCCGAATCACAGTCGAAATCGGTGCGTTGCTGCAGGGTTCGGAGTCCGCTGGTGATGCGCCTGCGTTCCGAACCTGGTGGATTTTTCCGGGTTCGGAATTTTCCGCCCCTTCGTTGGTTAGGGAGAGCGATTGCTGCTGAGCTGGCACAGCTGGTGAGGCAAGTTTTTCCTTATCGACCGCCGCCACTTGTGGGTCTGCGTGAATTTCCTCAATCACATGCTGCGCCACGTCACGCACGCCTTTAGTGGCGTGGGTGAGGTTCTGCTGGAGCAGCGATGCGTAGCCGCCGTCGAGCTCAAACTGTTCGGCGGGAGTCAACGGGTCACCGTGCAGCACGTAAACGCAGCCCCGCAGGCAGCCTTGCACATCGCGGGAGCGCTCGACCAAGCTGAGCCAGCGGGTCGTGCGGAGTACGTTGAGCGCTCGGGCGATGGTTTCGCGTGATGCCTGGGAACCGCAGGGGCTGGTAGCCAGGTAGGGCTGCAGGTCCTGGTAGCGAGGCGTTTTCACCCGGCGTTCGGTGATCAGCCAGCGCAACACCTGCCAGGTGTTGCGCTCCAGCGGCGTCAGCCGGCGATCAAGCAGCAACGCTTGGGGCAACGGATTATTGTCGCCATAGTAGATGGTCCGTAGCGGTGCCTCCGCAGTGGAGGCAGCCATTTGGGCCTGTGACGCCTGCCACTCCAAGCGTCGCCGGAGCGCGTCGTAGCACTGGCGCACCACATCTTGCCAGTCGACCTGGTAGAAGTTCAGCATGGCGCACCTCCGTACAGTTCAATCTGCTGCCAGACCAGGGTCAGGCTGATGTGTTGTTCCTCCGCCAGCATCATCATCGCGTCCAGTGGATCGTTGTCCGGATCGTCTCCCCGCAGTTGGCTCCAGCGGTTCCATACGGCATGCTCTTGCGCTTCGCTGAGCTGAACCGGCCGACCGCGGTGGGTCTCGATTTTAAGCACGCGACGACGCAGCGCGGTTTCCGAATGGTCCAGGCCAAAGCAGCGGTACATGATGCTGGAACTCGCGCCCAATTTGAGAGCCCGGTTGATCAGCCGCTCGTTTTGTTCATCCCGTTCGGCCTGGGCGATGAGGCGTCGCAGCACGGTCGTGTCGACTTTGACCTCCACCCAGGCTATGGACGAGTGCGCCAGATGGGACAAGGTGCTGGGTGGCAGCGACTGCAGTACCTCGATGTCTTCATCGGCCAGCCCCAAGGCCCTGCACCGCTGCAGGCGTCCATGGCGCAGTTCATACAACACCTGGTTCAACATGGCATGGTTCAATAGGTTAAAAGTCGTGGTCATGAGGCAGTTCCTCACGTTAACGAGTGGGCGACAGCGTCATATCGATCAGCCGCCGGGCGTGGCGGATCAACGCAAATAGTTGCTCCAGCTGGGCATCGGGGAGCCGCTCGAGGCCAACTGTCAGAGAGGGGCGTTCGGCAAATGGCAGGTCGTAGGCCCCGATCAGCAGCTGACCAAACAACGCGGCCGGCAACTGCTGACGTTGTTCCCAGGCCACGTCATCTTGCAAACGCAGCAGGGCTGAGAGCAGAAGCTGAATGCCGGTGTATCGCGGGCTGAGCCGCTCGCGGTGCTCCAGTGACAGGGTGAAGCCCAGGCCGTCAGCTTGCGGCCTGACCAATGCACTGGCGTCGGCATATTTGGCTAGATCGGTCGCCAGTGCAGCGCAGGTCTCGCGCAAGCCACGGATGCCATCCAGCACGGTGGTGTGTGGTGTAGCTGAGCTCACCGGTGACTGAACGTCATGAATACCGCCGGGCTGCCTCACAGCCGGCAGCTCGTCACTCAGCGCCTGTCGAATATGGGAAAGGCGGGGTTCTTTCGCCGAGGAAGGGTCGCCGCCACTTCGCCGTTGCTCGGGACTAGACGACTCGATTGATGTTTCGGAGGCGTGCACGTTTTCTGGTGACGGGTGTGGAGGATCGTCTTCCACGCTTTGAGGCAGAGGGTGAGCGTTGTTTGATGCGTGAGGCGGCACACGCTGTTCCTGATGCATTTCCAAGGCCAGCAGGCGGGGTGTCTGGTTCAGAATCACTGCCATTTTGGCGATCAGCTCGTCCTGCAGCGCACTCGAATCCAGTTCGGATTTTTCACCTTCGAATGTCGACAACACCTCTAGCCACAGCAGAGCGAATTGTTGAGCATCACCAAAATACTGGTTCCAGGTCGACTCCGCTCGGCGCCGCAGTGTGATGAGCCGCTCGATGGCGGGCTTGCCGAGACCTGCATAGAGGACCTGTGGAATTGCAGGTAGCAGATGCTCGAGCGCATCGAACATTCGGCTGATATGAGATTGCGAGACAGGGTATCCACCTTGGTTCAAGCGCGCGGAGAGCTCACGCTGGCTCAGGGGGGCACCAGGCTTCTGAAACATTTCCTCGAGCTTCGCCACAGCCAATGCTCGCTCAATGAAGGTGAGCTGGCCATGCAAATCGCTCTCGGCCAAGTGCCCGAGCAAGGCATGCGATTCGGATTGCCAGGGACGGAACAGACAATGGATACGAAAGAAACGCTCCTCGCGGGTTTCCTGCCAGAGCTCACCGAGAATGCTCAATCGGGTGTTGCCGCCGTTGCGGATGATGAAATGCTGCTCATTCGGGCGACGCGTTATGGAAGGCGGCTGGTCCAGGCCGCGTTCGCGTATCGAGGCTTTGAGCTCGTCATACAGCGGGTTGCGGATGACTCGCGGATTGAGCTCGTAGGGATGCAGTTGCTCGAGGCTGACGACCATCGGCATGTCGCCGACAGGGCCGGCCGTGACCTCACGGCCCGGCTTCTGCGGGAAATGGACTTGCTGCAGTTGACGCGTGATTTCTTCGGAGGTCGGCGGCTTCATCACAGGTCCTCGGATCAGCCGCGACGGATGAGTCGGCTGTCAGCTGTTGACGTTAGGCTAGGCCCGCTCCTCGGCGATGAGCTCAGCTGGTCGGTCCACTCTGGAAACAACTCGACCGCCAAAGCGCGCATTACGTCAGCTGCGCAAGGGCTATTGCTACCGGATGGTGGGGCGAAGTCGACGCGGTGCACGGGCAGCCCCAGTGAGGCCGCATTGAGATAGGCCACTCGATCGGGAATCACCGTGGCGCAGACGCTGACATGAGGATCGGTCTCGAAGGATGCTTTCAGGCTCTCCATGATCAAGCGGGTATCGCGGCGATTGGCGTTGACCCGGTTCATCAACAGCTTCACCGACGGCAATGCTATCCCCAGGTAGCGGTACGGCTCCAATTCCTCAAATAGCCCAAGCGTGCCGCGCCTCAGCTCGCGCGCTGCAAGCATTTCCGGCGGGACTGGGCAAAGTGCACAATCGGAGGCGAGGATGGCCATCTCCACCACGACGCTGCGCGCGCCTTGGGTATCGACGATGAGCACATCGTAGCGATCCTGGAAGGCTGGCAGCAGGTTGCGCAGTCGAAGGCGGCCATCGTCCGCTTGCATCAGCAGGGCGTTAATATGCCCGGCGCGGTCGTTGGACACGATCAATTCAAGGTGTTGAATGACGGTGGTAGTGATCACCTGCTCGGGAGCAGTGAGCCGTTGCGAGATAAGTTCGTAACTGCCGGCCTCTCGGAGCTTGCACAAAGCGAAGTAGCTGGACAGCGTCGGTTGGCTGTCCAGGTCCAGCAGCAACACCCGCAAGCCTGAGTCGGCGAGCAATCCACCAATATTGGCGGCGATGGTGGTCTTGCCGGCGCCACCCTTGGTCGAGATCAACGAAAGAACTTTCATGCCGCTAGACTCCTGTCGACAAGCGATCCTGAACCCACTGCTCAATCTCTAGTGAGTCCCAACCAACGGCACGCGTGCCGATGCGGCGGCATTTCGGGAACAGTCCGGCTTTCATCAGGTTGTAAATGTGTGAGCGTTTGAATCCGGTTTTTTGTTCGACCTCATCACGACGCATGATGTGGCGATCGGCAGGGCTGATAGGTTGCACGGTGTCACTCCTTAGCGTCGGATGGCGCGTGGTGGGATGTGACAGTCAGTGAAGGCCGACGGAGGAGAGAAATCATTGCCAGGCAATGGCACCCATTGCCAGGCAATTCGGTTTTAGGCCTGTAACACTTGAGCCAAATGACGGCGAGCTTCTGCAAATTTCCGATCAAGGGTCCGTTTACTCAACCCAGGAAACCCAGGGAACTGCTCGGTAATGGCCTCGACAACTGCAGTCTGGTTCTTGTAAATCGACCGCGTTTGGCCGCTTCTGGATTTGCCCAGCATGACCGCCAGTAGGGCGCCAATGATCGCGTAGTGCACGAATGCGGACGCTTCGGAGGGAACCTCAAATGCGCCAAGCTGCGCGGACAGCCCTTGGTGGTCGAGGGCGAGAGCCGCCGCCTCGTCGGCGATTGCCGAGTGTGCTTGGCGTAGCTTTTCAATCTCGCGGGCGCCGGCGTCTCGCTCCGCTTGCAGGGCCAGATACGCAGTCAGGCTTACGCATTCGGAATGGTCGATGTTCTGGGAAAATAGGAATGCTGGCTTATCTTCTGGGTAATTGCGTGCAAACCAAACCCGGAGATCAGAATGGCGAATGGACCAATAGATACGTTCAGCCTTGTCGTTAGAAGTGATTGGGTGTCCAAGGTAGGTCGCGGGTAACTCGCCACAGAAGATCGCGTCGTAGATACGTTCGGCGTAGGCGTGAAGAAAGGGCCATTGAGGGAAATGCTTGAGAAGACAACCGGGATGAGAGAGATCTACCTGCAGAATTTCGCCTTGGTGGTCGGCGAGGTTGCACCAGAGAATCGCGGCATCGATAGGGTGGTAGGAGTTTCTGATCGAGACCATGGGTAAACAGCCTCCTGCTGAATTTATCCTAGATTCGCCAGCGCGAGCTACTGTTCTGGGCCTGTGTCCAGCGAACCAGATTCCTAAAACCAATTGTGGATCCAATTATGGTGACAGCTTTGCATGGGAAAAGTTCGCTACGCAAGGCGGGGTAGCGATAATTTTTGGCGTCAGGCAGGAGGACAGAGATCCTCAAGTAAGGGCGAAGGTTGAAGGGGTCAATTCGGCACAGTACCCCACCCTATAAGACCGTGCAGATTCAGCGTCACTCTGAACAACCATGGCCGCGCTTTTTGTCTGCAACTACACGGTCCAGCATTACACCGGTCTGGCACAAGGGATGATCGATGCCGTCGAGGTATTGGGCATGGTCTGCGCAACTGTGCTGTTTAGCCTGTTCGGGCCTAAACGGCTTGCGCGAAGGTTCAACAAGATGACTGGGGTTATCAGGACTATCGCCGAGGGTGTGGAGGGGCAATCGCTTCGCTCTACTCGAACGCCTGACCCAGGAAATTTCTCGATCTGGTTATGGCCAACGGGTCGGTATTGTACGCCGAAGTTGAGGTCGACAAGCCCCACGCCCTAAGGTTTGCTGAGTCGGTGTCGATTACGCTTGCGGCAATGCGCTGAGCTTCAAGATTTGAAGCGATAAGCGATAGGTTACCAAAAAACCATTTATTGACTTGATGCGTGACACGCGAACAGCAATAAAGTCACGATTTGGTTTTGGCGACCTCTTTAATAAGGTTGGTCATCGCAATGACCGATGGCGAAACAGCGCGAGGTACCCAGGCTACGGCGGCCTCACCATAAAAATCGTTGGGAAGATCCTCGACCGGAATAAAAGCGATCCCTTCAACCTTCATGTTTCGTGCAGTGTCTTGAATCAACCCGATACCGAGTTCGTTCGCGACCAGATTGAACATGGTGTACGACTGGCCCACCCGTTGGGTGACTTTAGCGGTAAAGCCGGCACGGCGACACGCGGCCTCAAGCGCGGGGTACAGATTGGATGGATGTGTGGTGAGCACGAAGGGGTAGCTAGCCAGTTCAACAAGCTTCACGCTTTCGCGTTTTGCGAGTGACCATTTTGCGGGCACCGCTGCCACTAACTTTGAGTGTTCTATCGTGCTGATCTCAAGGCCTTGGGTATTCACGATGTTCCGAATAATGATGCCAATATCGAGGCTGCCGTTCAGCAGCCCCTCTACCTGAAGCTTGCTCGAGCGCTCATCCAACTCGACTTCTACGGCTGGGTAGCGCTTTCGGAACAAGCGGATAGCCTGAGGAAGTATTTGCATCGCGGCCATAGGCGCGAATGCAATACGCAATTTGGTCAACTCACCTGCCTCGAGCCGTCGTACCGCTTTCTCTGTAAATTCGACTAAAGCGAGAATCTTTTTGGCTTCTTCTAATAAAGCCTGCCCAGGGACCGTCAGTGAGACCAGGCGGCTTGTACGGTCGAGCAATTTGACCTCTAGGCTCTCTTCTAGCCGCATGATGGACTGACTCAGTGGCGGTTGGGCCATGCCCAAGCGCGCTGCGGCGCGACCGAAGTGCAGCTCTTCAGCAACGATCACAAAATGCTTAAGCTGTCGAAGCTCCATTTTCAAGACCTTTTTGATATCAATTAATACGTTAGCAATATAGATATTGCAATCGTTAAGCGGCTAGGTAAACAATAGCTCCGAGGACGTAAATGCGTCTAGCGTTCGTATATATGAACTATAGGAGTCACATAATGCAAACCTACAATGGCCCCATCTTCGACGGCGATAGCCACCTTTACGAAACGCCTGATGCGTTCACCCGTTACCTGCCAAAGGAACTGGAGAAAGACTGGACCATCCATTTCAAAACTGGCGCCGACAATGAGTACGCGTTGTATGTGGGCGAGCGGAAGGTTGAAATTACTGGCGGCTACATGACACCCGACGGTAAGGTTCCGCCACCGGGCAACCTCAAGGAGTGGTTGCGAGCCATGAAAGAGGGCAAGGGTGAGGTCGATATGCGTGTCGACATGACGCCTGACATGATGCACGCCGAAGCCCGTCTGAAAAAAATGGACGAATTCAACGTTGAAGGGTGTCTCTTGTACTGCGGCAATATGGTGACGGTACCTAGCTTTCTGGATGATGCCAAAGCCGGTGCCCAGGTGCTCCACGCGTACAACCGATGGATGCTGGACGAGTGGCATTTCAACTACAAGGATCGCATCTACTCAGCGCCGTTGATCAGTTTGGCTGACTTGGATGATGCCATCCGCGAGGCTGAGTTCGTGATTAAAAATGGCGCCCGTGCAGTGCTAATGTCGATGGGGCCATCCGTACATGGTCGATCACCCGCAGACCCTTACTATGATCGCTTCTGGTCTTTGCTCAATGAGGCGCATGTTCGCGTGGTTTTCCACGTGGGTGAGGCCATTTATCTCAAGCACCACATGGCTGTTTGGGGTGAGAAGATGCAAGAGTCGCGGTTGCGTCAATCGGCCTTCGTGTGGATGCACGGTTACAGCGAGCGCCCTGTAGTCGAAACGCTTTCCAACTTCATTTTCTGGAATTTCTTTGCTCGCTTTCCTAACATCAAAATGCTGTCCGCGGAAAATGGCTGCGAATGGGTCCCGAACATGCTTGTCAAAATGGACAAGGTTCGTGGGATGGCAAAAATGGGTTATTGGCCTCAAGGGCAACTCACCGAGCGTCCGTCCACCATCTTCAAACGTCATGTTGGTGTAGTCGCGTATCCGGAAGACGACATCAGGGGCGTGATCGACCAGACTGGCAGCGCCGAATGGATAATCATGGGTTCGGATTACCCCCACGCGGAAGGTGTGCCAGAGCCTAAGGACTTCATTGAAGAGGCTATGGGTAATTGCTCCCTGGAGGAGCAACGCAAAGTCATGTACGAGAACGGCAAGAAATTCATGGCCTCTATCTAGAGGTCAAACATCGGTAAGCGTTTCAAAAAACCGTCTCGCGATTTCGTGAGGCGGTTTCCAAATTTGGTTGGTTGCGCTTTTAGTGAGAGATGTTTTCCTTCGTTGTAAACCCAAATCAGAAATGTCCCCTAATTTCGGTCTTGTTCTGGCCCGTGGAACCAGTAGTTTACGTTGTCACGGATGGTCAGCCGGCGGGTTGTAATCCGTGTTTATCTGTTGAGAAACCAAGGACTTGAACTAACCTTACTGACTCTGACAAAGGCTTGTGGGAGGTTGTGGGTTTCCAAGCAGAGAGCTCGGAAATGAAGAGTGCGAACCATGAGTGAGACAACCCTCGAGAGCGCAGGAACTCGTACTGAAGACGGACGTAGCACACAGGTTGCTGACCCGGCCATGGCCTCGAGCTACCATGACTGCGAAACCTGAAAACGGTGCCGCACAAGCGCCGCGCGCGAGCAGAGCCCGCACCGGGTTGTTTCTGGCGTTGCCTTTGATACTGCTCGGTGTCAGCTGGGCTTATCTTTCTGGAGGCCGCTATATTTCCACCGACAACGCCTACATCCAGGCCGATCGGGCCGGGGTCGCCACCGACGTGTCGGGCCTGGTCGAAGCGGTCGAAGTCCGGGACAATCAGCAGGTCAGCAAAGGCCAGGTTCTGTTTCGCTTGCGCGCTGCTGCCTTCGAAATGGCTCTGGCCAGCGCCCGGGCAGAACTTGGCACGGTGCGCAATGAGCGGATGAACCTCAAGGCCAGCTACGATCAGGCTTTGACCGAAGTCGTCCAGGCCCAGTCTGAACTGCCGTACCGCCAGGAAAACCTGAGACGCCTGGAGCAGTTGCTCCAGGTCTCGGCGGTGTCGAAAAACAACTATGACGATGCGCGTCATGAGCTCGACATGAACCTGCAACGGGTGGCCGTGGTCAAGGCCAAAGCCCAGGCGGTGCTGGCGCAGCTGGGAGGTCAGGCGGGGTTGCCGGTCGACCATTACCCTACCTTTCAGAAAGCCCAGGCAGCGGTCGCCGATGCCGAGCGAATCCTCGCCGATTCTGTGGTCAGGGCACCGTTCGATGGCATTGTCACCCAAGTCGACAGCTTGCTGGTTGGGTCGTACCTGCAGCCGGCTCAGGCTGGATTCAGCCTGATCTCCGACGACAACCTCTAGGTTGCGGCCTTGCCTAAGGAAACCGAACTCACCCACGTGGTCGTCGGCCAACCGGTAACCATCACCGTCGACAGCTACCCGGGCCAGGTCTGGCATGGCGTAGTGGAAAGCCTTAGCCCAGCGTCGGGGGCCAGTTTTTCCTTGCTGCCGGCGCAGAACACCACGGGCAACTGGGCCAAGGTGGTACAACGCATCCCGATCCGAATTCGCATCGACGACGCCGCCGGAAAGCCCGCCCTGCGTCATGGAATGAGCGTCGAAGCTGAAATCGATACCGGTCACAGTCGCGGTTTGCCCGACGGTATCGCACATTTGTTTGCGGGCAAGGCGTGGGCCATGAGTGAATCGGGTGCACTCGCATTTAACCGGCCGATGATCACGCTGTGCGTGATCCATGCAGTAATCATGTAGGCGCTCGACACCACCATCGCCAACGTCGCCCTGCCTTATATGCAGGGCAGCATCTCGGCCAGCTCCGACCAGATCAATTGGGTACTTACCTCCTACATCGATACCGCGGCCGTGATGACGCCACCGTCGGCGTTCCTGGCTCGGCGCTTCGGGCGCAAACGGGTATTGATCTGGGCGATATCGGGTTTCGTGTTCTCCTCGGTGCTATGTGGAGTCGCGCATTCCATTGGCGAAATTGTCGCCTTTCGCTTTCAGGGCGTGGCCGGAGCGGCACTGGTTCCACTGGCGCAAGGCATCCTGCTGGACATCTACAACGAACGCGAACGCGGCTCGGCCATGGCCATGTTCGGTGTTTCGGTGATGGTTGGCCCGGTGCTCGGGCCCACGATGGGTGGTTGGCTGACCGATAACCTGAGCTGGCGCTGGGTGTTTTTCATCAACCTGCCCATCGGCCTGTTGGCATTGGTGGGCATGATCAAATACGTGCACGAAATCGTGCCTGAAAAGCACGCGCAATTGGATCGGTTTGGCTTCGGCTCTCTGAGCGTGGCAATTTTGGCGTTCCAGCTGCTCCTTGATCGCGGCGAGCAACTGGACTGGTTCTCTTCGGGTGAAATACTAATCGAAGCTGTGGTGGCCTTCGCCGCCAGCTATGTATTTCTAGTGCACACCTTCACCGCAAAAACGCCCTTCATCAGCCCAGCATTGTTCAAGGACCACAATTTCAGCGTCAGTGTTATATTCATTTTCACCATCGGCATCCTACCTGTCGTCTCTGGCATTGATGACGCCCTACCTTCAGAAGCTGATGAATTATCCGGTGCTGACCGCTGGCATCGTCATGGGCCCAAGAGGTCTGGGCACCATGCTCTGCATGTTCTTGGCCGGGCGCTCGATTGGCCGTGTTGATACCCGTTGGTTGCTGCTGATGGGGTTGCTGCTTTCGGCCTTATCGATGGAGCTGATGACCGGCTGGACCCCTGATGTGTCGATGAAGGCGATCATCTATACCGGTTTCATGCATGGTGCAAGCCTGGGCTTCCTGTTCGAGCCGCTTAGCGCCATGGCATTTACAACCTTGCCAGCCGCCTTGCGCGGCGACGGCACGGGGCTCTACAACCTGTCGCGCAATATTGGCTCCAGCGTTGGCATCTCGATCTGCACTGTACTGCTGGCGCAGAATATCCAGATTAACCATGCCGATATCGTGGGCTATGTCACCATTTTCAACCATGCCTTCCGAGCGGTGGCGGTGCAAAGCGAGCTTAACCCCTTGATGGCGGGCGGACGGGCAGCGCTTGATGCCCTGATCATCGAGCAGGCCAGCTGGATCGCCTATATGAATGACTTTCGCTTATTGATGATTTTATCGCTGGGCGCTACTCCATTGATTTTGCTATTGCGCAAACCTGCGATCCGTACTGAAACCAAGGTGATTTCAGAGAAAGCATAAAGCTGGTGAGAGAGATTCATTTTTGGTGCGGGTGCTTGCCTTTTTGGGGCTCAAGGATTGCGCAAAGAATTCGCCCGCTTCAACCGGCGCTTTGATCAGAAGCGCTGACTGGCGGATGAGGCTACGGGCAATTGATCCCGGAAGGAACGGCGCATGTCATGGACGACAGTGGCGAGAAACTCTGGCCTCTGTTTAGAGGTCAATCAACGGTAAGCTTGCCCATCAACCGTCTCGCGATTCCACGGGACGGTCTGCAAGTTTGACTGGGTTTTGCGTTTCCAGTGAGTGACCTATAATTGAGGCCCCTTTGAGAGCAACATTTGAAGATTTACAACCCGTCACCGCCCCTTGAATTCTGGCTGACGTTTTTCCTTGAAGGCACGGACGGCCTCTTTGGAGTCTTCGGTCTGCAGCGTGCGGATCATGTTACGGCCTTCCAGTTCTAGAACTTCGCGTAACCGCTCGGTCTGGGCTGCCAACAAGTTCTGCTTCATCAGGCGCAAAGCCACTGGCGGCCCCGCCGCCAGGCGCCGAGCCATAGTCAACGTTTCCTCCTCCAAGTCGTCATCGGGGACCACTAGAGTTGCCAGTCCGGCCTTCATCGCCGACTGGGCATCAATCTTATCGCCAAAAAACAATAGCTCTCTCGCTTTGGCGGGGCCTACGAGATGAGTTAGGAAAAATGTGATTCCGTAGTCTCCGGAGCTGCCGATGCGGGTATAGGCCGCTGAAAAACTGGCAGTTTCCGAAAGGATGCGAAAATCACATGCGGTTGCGAAACTGAATCCGGCTCCGGCTGCGGCACCTCGAACGGACGCGATGGTGGGTTTGCCCATGCCGTAGAGTAACTCACAAATGCCTGAGTTTTTGATCAGGCGGCTTACCCGTAATTCAACATCCATCCAGACTGGGTCATTAGCATAAAGCACTGCCATGGGATCACCCACGTCGATAGTCCCGAAGCTACGTACGTCTGCACCTGCGCAGAATGAGCGCCCTGCGCCCGCGAGAACCACGACACGTACAGCGGGATCGACAGATGCGTCCTGAAGATAGCCAAGTAGCTCGCGCCACATGGAAGGATCAAGCGCATTATGGACGTCAGGGCGGTTGAGCGTAATGGTGTAAACGCCATGGTCAAGAATCGTGCGGATTGTGGGTTCCTGCATCTCGGTGCTCCCGGTGGCTGGGCCAGATAAAACGATTACCCAGCGTTGTTCAGGCCAAAAAAAGAGTTAGCAATCAGTTCATTGGTCTTCTGGTCATGGAGTTTGATCAGGCCTGTGGTGCCCATGATTCAACTCGATTGATAGCCTGGATGATTGCTTGAGAAGTGACTTCCACGCGGAAGCGCTTTATCGACGGACTCACCAGCGCATGCTCGGTCAGTGTCTCTATCTCTGAAACGCTAGTGTTCTCCAGGCCCAGGTCCGCGAGCCGGCGTGGCAGTCCAATTTGCCCGTAGAAAGAGTAGAGTTCAGAGCAGAATTCCAGTGATCTATCCTCCAGCACTAACTGCACCAAGAGCCCATACGCCACATGTTCTCCGTGGAGTGTTCGGACTGCCCACTCCATGTACGGGAATCCTCTTGCGATGGCATGAGCAATCGACAGCCCACCGTTCTCGAAACCCAAGGTGCTTAGTAAGACTGCAGCCTCAATGAGTGCTTCCACGTCTTCGGTGACTTGACCCAATTTTGCCGCCTGCAGCGCAGCTATGGCGTGTGTGCGGATGAGCCGATAGCAGGTGTCCGCGGCTGCCAGCCCTGAATGTGTTGAAAGGGTACCTTGAGGTGTTTCCTTTCCGGCCAGTGCACACGCCTCGGCTTCGAATTTTTTTGCTATAGCATCGCCGACACCCGCCAGCAAGAATCGAATTGGCGCGGCAATGATGACTTGGCTGTCCACCAGCACTAGCTCGGGATTTCTGGGGAGTTTCAGCACTTCCACCATCACATGCTGATCATTGTAAACAGCGATAGCAGCGCTGGCTGGCCCATCAGTTGAGGCGATAGTTGGCACACTGACGAATCGGGTGCCCAACTTGAGCGCAACACCTTTTGCCGCATCAAGCGCTTTGCCGCCTCCAACACCTACGATGACGTCGGCGTCAGCCATGCGCGCAAGATCAGCTAAAGAGTCGATCACTGCATGGGTCACTTCGCCAGGGAAACTGATCAGCTTCACCGGTAGCGTGGCGTCGTTCAGGGTTTTCTCCAACCGCTCACTCAGCAGTTCACGGATCTGGTGATCGATCACAATTACTGGTCGCTGACCTGTCTCGCGTAGGTAGTGGCCAAGTTCGTCAATCACCCCAGCTCCCTGCACATATTTGGCCGCCGCGCCGAAGATACGCTTCATTGGATAATTCCTCCTGACCTGTAAAAGATTTGTGCCCAGACGTCCTCGTATGCAAGCGACTTCCTGACGCCGAGCGATCACCTGTTGTCGCAGAATGCCATAAATTGCCCATAGCTGACTATGTGTCATTTATTTCTTGCCATGCATTTCTCGGTGATAAGTCTCCTCTAACGCATCTTCCGAAAGCTTGCGTCTGGAAAATTTCGAGTTATAGTTGTGTTCACAAATAAGAACAACGTTCAATAAGTGGTGCTGATATGGAACCTGCGTTGCTCGAGCGAATCGACCGCCTGGAGTCTCAGTTATCAATTCAACAGTTGCCTGCTCGGTATGCCGTGGCTCTCGACGCGCGTGATATCCAAGCGTGGCTGAATCTGTTTGTAGACGACGTGGATTGCGGACGTCATGGAAAAGGTCGTGAGGTGCTCAGGCAATTCATCGAGCCTGCGGTGCGAAATTTTTATCGCTCTCACCATCAGATTTGTGGCCACGTCATTGACTTCATCGATGCGGACCACGCCAGCGGGACGGTTTATTGCCGGGCCGAGCACGAGCATGAGGAGCACTGGATCGTCATGGCGATCTGCTATTTCGACCAGTACGAACGCCGAGATGGCAGTTGGTATTTCACCGCGCGAGATGAACAGCACTGGTACACGACCGATATCCTCGAGCGGCCGTTTGGACCAAACGCCGAGCGTTGGGATGCTTGGGCAAAGAGCAAACCGAAACTGCCCGGACGGTTTTCTACTTGGAAGCCTTTTTGGGATAAAGGAGACCCGCAGCAGGTCACCCAACTGTCACGACTACCTTGAGGCAACGAAACGGTAGTGCAACAGAAGGAAAACAGTGTGAGACAACAAAAGGAATCGCAGACTGCGCAATCGTTAAGCGGACGTTCGATTTATGTAGTCGTCTCAAGCGCCATTCATGGTGTGGAACTGGCGACTGGCCTGGCGGCGCGCGGTGCTCGGATTGTGCTCCTTTCTGAGCAAGCTGTGCACGAAAGTCAGAAGGTGGCTTTGACGTTGCTCATCGATTTCGGATCCCGCGCATCTATATCCCAGGCGTTTGCTCGAGCCGAAAAATTGATTGGGGCACCGAACTTAGTGGTCGCTTGTATCGCTTCAAACGCGTCGACAAATCCTTGCTCGCTGGATCAATTTTCCGGCAGTGAATGGGCGGATAGTTGTATGCGCCCTCTAAAAGCGACGCTTCATTGCCTTCAGGTAGCGGGTAACGCCATGGCGGCTCAAGGGGGCGGGATTGTGTTGCTTGGGCCGACGCTTGGATATACCGGGGCACGTGATTTCGTTGCACTTACGACTCTAGCTGAGGGGCAGCGTGGCTTGATGAAGTCAGCCGCCCGCCAACTGGGGCCGTTGGGGGTTACAGTCAACTGGATCGCCTTGTCATTGAGCGAGCTGTACCCGCACCTGAGTGAGTTGAGTTTCCCTCATGTACCTGAAATGGGGCCACCACCTCTGCCGCTAGGGGCTGCTCTTTCGTTAAGCCAAGCACTCACAACAGTGGAATTTCTCGGTGGTGCGGGCGACCAGGTACTGACGGGCGCGAGCCTGAATCTGGACGGCGGGGAGTGGATGCTGCCATGAGTTATAAAAATATTTCGCTCACGGGCCGCACTGCGATTGTTACCGGAGCAGGGGGCGGGACAGGCCGTGATATGGCCATTGCTCTTGGTTTGGCAGGGGCAAACGTTGTTATTGCAGCGCGGCGCGCAAGTACCGCGGAAGAGACAGCTCGAATGATCCGCGAGCTCGGAGGAAGCGTTTTGCCAGTCGAGGCTGACGTGACGTGTCGCGCGGATATGGTCAGGACGGTCGCAGCGACGGTTGAGGCATTCAACGGGCTCGACATTATGATTCATAACGCTGTGCATGGGGCGACCGGCATGCCCCAGTCGCTCATTGATATCACCGATGAGGACTGGGACGCTCAATCAGCGGTCAGTCTTAATGGGGCATTTATATGCGCTCAGTCGGCCTTCTCCGAACTCAAACGAGCGGGTGATCGCGGGCGTTTCCTCTTAATGGGGTCGGCCTTTGGGCAACATGGTGCCGGGCACAATCCGATCTATTCCGCGAGCAAAGCCGCGTACCGAGGATTCACACGAGCTTTGGCCCGGGAATGGGGCGGCTATGGCATCACGGTAAATATGATCGCGCCATCCTCGCTTACTGAGGTTGCGAAAAGTTACCTGAATTCCAATCCAGAACTACGAGATCAGTACCTGACAGGGTTCGCGCTCGGGCGTATGGGGCGACCACGTGACGACATTGGCGGTGCAGTGGTCGCTATGTGTAGCGAGGCATTTGGCTACGTGACAGGTCAGACACTCATGGTTGATGGCGGTCTTTACACCGTTATGTAGCTAAGGAGCGATGCAATGGGTTTGCTTGAGGGAAAAGTAGTGATTGTCACCGGTGGCGCGAGTGGGATTGGCGCGGTTTCAACGGAGGTATTGGCGGCCGAAGGGGCGCGGGTTGTAGTTGCCGATATCAATAGGGAGGGGGCAGAACGCCAAGCGCTGAAAGTTCGTGATAGCGGCGCAGAGGCTTTGGCGTTACACGTCGACCTGCAAGACCAGGAGTCCATTCAGTCGATGGTCGCTGACACTGTCAAAGCGTTCGGTGGTCTCGATGTGCTGTTCAATAATGCGGCCGATACGCGGTTGTCATCAACCAGGGATACCGCCGTCGAACATGTGGACGTTGAGGTCTGGGACGAAATCATGCGCGTTAACTTGCGAGGGACGATGCTGGCCATCAAGTACGCAATTCCTCATATGCGCGAAAGGGGTAGTGGTTCCATCATCAATACCGCGTCCGGTGCCGGACAGGCAGGTGCTCACAGTTTTTCTGCCTACGGTGTTTCAAAAGCCGGTGTCATCATGCTCACGCAATACGTTGCCACCCAGCATGGCAAGGAGGGCATCCGCTGTAACGCGATTTCTCCAGGACTCATCGTCACCCCCGCAGTCATAGACACTTACGCTGAAGGGGAGATGGGCAAAATGATGCTTCGTCATCACTTGACAGCGCGACTTGGCCAGCCTGAAGACATTGCCCATGCGTTGGTTTTTTTGGCTTCTGATCGCTCCGCATTTGTCACTGGCCACTGTCTGAATGTCGATGGCGGCTGCATGGCGCACCAAGCGTTTTGGGCTGATGCCGTAGCGACGAAATTCTAGATCCCGAGCATTGACTTGGCTTCAAACATAATAATTAGAGGCGTTCAGTGAAAACTTTCCTGCATCCTGCCATCTCGCTTATGAATCGTCTGAGTTTCGGCAAGAAGTTTAGCTTGATCAGCGCCTTGTTTTTCATCCCCATGCTGGCAACTAATTATGTCTTAATCAAGGATGCCTATGCTCAGTTCGTTGGAACCAAGACGGAAATAGCTGGGCTGGAGTTTCTCAGAGGGGCATTGAAGATTCGTCGCGACATGGAGAGCCTCGAGAATCTCGTATGGGTCCAGTTCCAACTTGGCGGAGCCAATCAGAGTCAGGACCTTAACAATCGAATCCGCGTCTTAAATTTGAGCCTGATCGATCAGCTACAGCGACTGACATCGGTGGACCTGACTGGCACACAAATCGATGACATCAATGCCAAACGTGGCGCTTTGATTGAGTGGTTGCGTGCGGCGCATGCCGACACCACTCAAGGCAAACAGCAACATGAGATCAAGCAACAACTCGCCAACGTCCAAATATTAGTCATGTCGGTAATATCTGGTACAGGGTTGTCTTTGGATCCCAGCCCAAGTGAACGCAAACTGATCAATCTCATTGTCGATAGTGCCGCCGATTTGACTCTCGCACTGGGGGAGTCGCGTTCGCTCGGTGCGTATCTGCTGGCGAGTGGCTCCAGAAACTCGAGCGCCATCAGTGAAGTGGAAAACGCATTGCAGCGGCTGGAAAAGTTGCAGTCTGAATACGGTCAGCATATCGATGGTGCTCTCGTGGGGAATGAGAGGGGGCGTGCGATCTTGCAGGACAAAGCCAGCACAAGCCGCGACTCATTGACAGTGGTAAGCGCTTTGCTGGAGAACGACTTGTTGTTGGTGTCTGGGGGCGCCGTTCCTTGGCAAAAATTCTATGATGAGTTGAGTGTCGAAATCGACAAGACTTACCAATTCAATGATGCAGCGCTGACCTACATCGGTGGAGAGTTCCGCGCCCGGCTGACCAATGATCAACAGAGGATGCTCCTGCTCGTAAGTGGATTGATGCTGGTGTTTTTATTGATTGGTTATCTATACAGCGGTTTTTACGTGGCAGTCCGTAGTACGTTGATAAGCTTCAGTCTTGCCATGGATGACATTGCAGCCGGCGATATGACGGTCAATGTGAGCACCCAGAGCAATGATGAGTTAGGTGAATTGGGGGGCGTTATCAATGGAACCATTGGCAAGGTTCACCTATTGATCCAACGGGTAGGGCAGACGGTCGCCAAAGTCAAAGGCCAGGCCGATCGCGTCGAAGTCGTTTCCAATGAAAGTAGTCAGGCCGTATCTGAGCAAAGGCAGAAGATCGAACTGATTGCTACGGCGATGAGTGAGCTGTCCGCCACTGCACAAGAGGTGGCGCGAAATGCAGCTGTCGCAGTGGACAGTGCGCTCAGTGTAAACAAGGAGACGGTCTCTGGTCGCACCTTGGTCGAGTCCCAGGTGGGCAGTATTCATCAATTGGCAGAAGAAATTGACCAATCGGTTGTTGTGATCAATCAGCTTGCCAGTGATAGCAGTACGATCAGTCAGGTCTTGGATGTCATTAAGTCCATAGCCGAACAAACCAATTTGTTAGCGCTCAACGCTGCCATCGAAGCGGCCAGGGCCGGAGAGCAGGGACGAGGGTTCGCTGTGGTTGCAGATGAAGTACGCAATCTGGCCAAACGCACCCAGCTGTCTACAGAAGAAATCGAGCAAACGATCAGCAAGCTGCAGAATGGCGTAAGTGCCGCCGTCAAGGCGATGAATACCAGTCACAGTACGGCCAGCATCACGGCAACCCAGTCCAAACAGGTTCAACAGGCGCTGGAGAACATTTTCAAGGCCGTGAGCATAATCGTCGACCAGAATCAGCAAATCGCAGCAGCTGCCCTGCAACAAACGGGTGTGACTCATGATATTGATCGCAATATTGTCCAAGTCAACCAGGCAGGCGATCGTACTGCCAAAGGTGCTAGTCAAACCGAACATGCCAGCCGCGAGCTGTCTGAACTGGTAGGCCAACTCAAGAAGTTGATCGGTGAATTTAGGGTTTGATGGTAAGCAATGCACTATCTAGAACGTCTGGACGTCAATGGCGGCGGTATAGAGCAGCATGCATTTTGGGTTGATGCCGTAGCGACGGCGGTATAAATACCGAGCAAACTTTAATAGGCTTAATCGAGGACACTGTTATGGCAAGTATCGAGCAGCGTTTGTCAGCGCTTGAGGTTGAACTGCAAAGTCTACTCGATCAGATTGCAACTTCACTCACCGTAGTAGGGCGTCGATTTCCCTCACGTAGTGAGGGATTCACCATGCGAGACTTCAATCGTGTGGCGCTGAATTCATCAGAGCTCCAAGGTCTGTATAACGAGGCGTCTCAATGCAGTTTGCCACCGAGCGGTATGCAACATTCCCGTGGCATTGGATCTATATTCCCTAGTCTTTATTCATAAGAGTTAGCGACTACCGGCGCGACAAGGTACTCCAGCAGGACGCGATGAAAATTGGAGACGGCCACTTCCTGAACAGGGTTGGTGCGCGACCCTTTGAAGCCGGAAGATTTCATCCCCTCCTGGACATTCCCCATGTTCTGGAAATCCTG
>NZ_JAHBDN010000054.1:0-57754 GCF_019956445.1 Pseudomonas sp. BF-R-19 | reverse complement strand
TCCGTATGCTTACTTGAAGGATGTTCTTACACGCCTGCCGACGCAGCGTGCGAGTGAGATAACCGAGCTGTTGCCGCACAGGTGGGCGCCCGTTTAATCACACAAGGTGTGTTTGGCGGACGCTTACGATCGCGGAGCCCGCCCCACTCGCATTTTTTTGTTTTGGGTGGAGGCGGTCTGAAGGGTTGCGTCTAGTGTGAGCAATTTTTTATGTATTTATATATAAACATCGCTCATAAAAATGCTCAGACCAGCAGGTGGCTGTCCGTCCGGAAAATGCATTCATCGCGATTATTGGAGAGGAATCGCCCCATCGTTTACGGCTTTTTTGATGCCGCATGATTGCAGAATTAGGATCAGGACAAGGTCTGAGGTCCGACCAAGCCAGCTTTCTGGACCTAAATCAAGGAAGGTTCAAAAAACGCTGACTGCTTCAGACCTTCCTTAGCAGAGATTAAAGTGTCGGAACAGAGATTGGTTTGGCTTTCACTGGCCGGAGGCGGCGGCTGCAATGTTTTTCAGCACCGTTGTCAATTGCTCCAGGTTTGACTGCAGGCGATCTGCAGGTCCTGCAATTGCCAGAGCGCCCGCCAATGAACCATCAGCATTGAAAACAGGAGCTGCAAGGGCGCCCGAATGAGGCGTCCATTGCCCGATGCTGATAGATATTCCGGTTTTGCGAATGTCCGAGAGCCGTTGACGTAGTTCGGAAGGGCTGAGTGGAACTCTCGGCGAGAACTCGTCCACCTTCAATTTTTCAGCTTTGATTGATCGCAGATATGACTCTTGCGATTCTTTGTCTTGATAGGCAAGCAGGACGTTGCCTGCGGCTGTCTGGTAGAGCGGAAATGTCATTCCCACCCGCAAATTGTAAAGCAACGCTTGAGCACTGTTTATTACCTCAATGGCGACTGCTACCGGCTCGCTGGAGCCCAACACGGCAAAATAAACTGTCTCGTGCGTTCGCTCAGCTAGCTGCTCTACATAGGGTTCGATCAGTGTTCGGATCTTGTGCGCCGCAAGGATATCTGCAGACATCCGAAAGATACGTGGTCCGAGCCTGTAGCGGGATTTTCCATGGCTCAGATAGGACTCCGCCACCAAGGGACGTAATAAGGTCAGCAGGCTGCTTTTCGGCGCGCCGAGCTCAATACTCAAATCTGCGAGAGAAAGTCCGTCTGTTGCGCGGGCCAACGCCTCGAACAAGCCCAAAATTCGCATCACCGAACGAGGTCCGCTAGCGTCTTTTTCTGCCTGCTGAGTTTCCTTAGAAATAGCTTTATCTGACATGTGTTCTAAACCGACCCATTGAGTTGCTGGCGGCGTCCCATTCAGGACGTATATTTTTTGCCACTTCGACCAGGAATGCCTAAGTGTTATCGTGTTCATGAAATGTACCATGATCAATAGGGTTCGAGAAACTGAACGCCGCGTAGAACTCTCTAGGTGATCCATTGTGTTTTTGCGTTGCGTTTATTGGCATCAGTTTGGCACCAATCAGGGTTACTCGGCTTGCAAATGGTGTGTCGTTACCGGCGTGCCTTTTATCAGTGTGCGGCGAACGGCATCGTCTCTACGCTGGTCTGCAATCGTCGCGCGGCTTCGTTGACGAAGATAGTCAGCCCAAGAGTCAACGCAGATCCTCTCCACAAATCGGGTAGGTTCCGACAGGTCGCGGGATAGGGTCCACGACCGTACCCCTTTGCGTCGCCAGGATCTGCCCACTGAGTTAATCGCCAGAGTAAAATCGTCAACGTAAGCAGGGTCCACTGTATAGGTATGATGGATTGAAACTGGCTTCCCACTAGGCTCAATCCCACATACATATGTGGTGTCTGGCTTGGGTGATGCCAGCGTGAACTCTCGGTCATCCATGGACCCAAGTGGATGGCGGCGAGCTAGCAAGCTCCCACACACAATTATCAACGCGGCAGAACAAAGGGTTGGATAGACACCCCATACACTGGCGATCCACCCCCAAAATGTGCTTCCCAGTGCCAGCGAACCTTGAAAAACCAGGATAAACAACGCCAGTGCCCGACCTTTGATCCATGGCGGCAAGGTGGATTGATAATTTGAACTCATGGTGACGGTGAACTGTGTCCAGCCAATTCCGGCCAACACAAGTACTGCGCACATGGTAAAGGTATTACTCGTAAAACCGATGGTTACACTGGCCATGCCGAAGAGCACGCAGGACAGGGCAATCACGCGTTCCGCACTTAAGTGCTCTTTCATTTTTGCGAAAAACAAACCGCCCAGCACTGCGCCTCCACCAATGCAGCCCAGTAACACTCCGTAGGTACCAGAGTCATGGTCTGGCAATCTTCCGGCTACTACTGGAAGTAGTGCCCATAAGGCGCTGGCACCTCCTACGAACGTCAGGACGCGAAGCAACAGCCCTGGGAGTAAGACTGAGTGGCGAACAAACTGAAAACCGGTGCGCATTGCACTGAGTAATGGCTCGCGGGGCGCTTCGCTAACAACCTTGCAGCGAGGCATAAACAGACAGAGCGTAAATGCGGCCAGGCAGAGCGTTGTCACTGCGATGAACACTGCGGTAACTCCAAACAGTGCGAGGACTATCCCCGCGATTGCGGGGCCTACGGCCCTGACGCTGTTGTAGCCTATGTTATTGAGCGCTATCGCTGCGCTGAGGGCGGCCCTGGGCACTGACTCGGAGATAGAAGTCAGCGCTGCCGGGGTAGCGAGCGAAGTCCCCACGCCGATGAGAAAAGTGAATGTCAGTAGAACCATCGGGCCCCCCGCCTCAAGTTCCAAGACCACAGTTAGCCCGGCGGCGCAAAGGAGCATCCAGCCATAGGTCCATACAAGCATCCGGCGATGCCCGACCATATCGGCCAATGCACCCGCGGGAAGACTCAATAGAAAGAAGGGGAGACTGGTGGCTGTCTGAATAAGCGCAACCATAAGGGGAGATGGAGAAAATCGCACCATCAGGGTTGCAGCGCCGACGTTCTGCATCCATACGGCCATGCCACTGCTCATCAATGCCATCCACATGATGACAAACTGACCAGAACGTAATGGAGAGCCGCCTGGCAGGAATTCAATAAGCCTACTGGATTTATTCGTCGAAGTAGTCATGTGTTCACAGCCTTGATGAAACATTGTTCCATATTGTGAATTATGGTCATGTTTGTGAGTGCAAGTTACGATTGGGGGCCTGGTCGTACCTCCGATTTACATGAGGTGGTGGCAGCTATCTGCTTAGCCATTACAGTTAGGCAGATAGCCGAGGGACGCCCGATAACTGCCGAAGCAATGTCGGTGTCGGCAGATCGATGTGGTAGGGCAGCCCTATAGCTTCAGTGCCGCTCGTACTGCATTCGCGATCGGCAAAATGGTGTCATCTTCACGGCTGCTGGAGTTGAACATTCTGTTATGGCAGATAGCGACCGCGAGTTTTTGATCCGGGTCGGCCCAGCCGATAGATCCCCCCTGTCCTGGGTGGCAAATCGCTCGAGGGCTGGCAGGGGAGCACACTGGGGGATGTTCGCCGCCTAGCCAGTAGCCACCAATGCTCAGAGGTAGAGGGATGTTGAACATCACCGGATCAGGTTCGTCGCTATGCACGCGCGGCGTGTTCAAGGATGCCGCCAATTCCCTGGAAAGTATCCGCACACCATCTAACTCGCCACCTTGGGCCAGCATCGCCCAGAATCGAGCCTCGCTGCGTGCAGTAAAGATACCGCCCACCCCGGCAACCGCTGCTCTGCGCACGTCAGGTCGCTCGAATACTTCCGGGACCAAGTCTACCTGCGGGGGCATAGAGGCTGTGAAGAGTGGTGGCAGGTATTCTGGTGGGACTGGGTTTATGGCGTTGGTCAGTTTTGCCACCCGATGCTCGACTTCATCGCTAATACCAATCCACAGGTCAGGGATACCCAAGGGATAGGCAATTTCTTGTTGAACGAATTGGCTGAATGAGCGACCTTGCGGGTCACACCGTCGAACCAGTTCGCCGATGATCCAGCCGAACGTCATGGAGAGGTATAGCGTCTTGGTGCCTGGATCAGCCAGCGGCTCAAGTGCTGCAATTTCCCGCGTCATCCAATCCCAATCGCACATAAGTTCAGGCGTCACGCCTGGAGGCATCTGCGGTATGCATGCACGGTGAGTAAGCACGTGACGAACAGTAGTGTTCTGCTTGCCATTGGCGGCATATTCCGGCCAGTAACGGCTAACCGGTGCGTTGTAGTCGATAAAGCCGCGGTCCGCCAGGATATGGAGTGCGGTCGCTGCCACTGCTTTGGTGACCGAGTACACATTGAACAAAGTGTCTCCGTCGACCATGCGTCCAGTTGTTTCGTCGGCCAATCCACCCCACGCATCAATGACGAGCTGGCCGTTCAGATATGCGGCCACTTGTAGGCCGATCTCAGACCCATTGGCTATCGCATGGTCTATCGCACGCTGGACGTGCGCGTTTGCATCTGAATTTATCGTGTTGATCATTTGAGCCTTCCCAGAAACGCTGCGCCAATGATGACGCGATTGTTGTTATGGCGTTCGAATGTATCTCTTCACTCGATCTCGATCATTTCGAACTCGGCTTTCGACAAGCCGCAATCCGGGCAGATCCACTCTGAAGGAATTTCCTCCCAGGGAGTGCCTGGCGCGATGCCTCCTTGAGGGTCGCCATTTGCCTCGTCGTAGATATACCCGCAGTTCACACACATCCACTTTTTCATCATCGGTTTCCCAGTCAGGCTGTGCGAAGCGTCACCCCGCAGATTATAGTTATATGCACGACGTGCACGATATCGTACAATTTGTCGAGAAGTCCATAAGCGGATATTGACGTTCATGAAGGAAAAAGTACGGGGTCGCCCATCCAAAGAGTTGCTGGCAGAGCACCAAGAGCATCTGCTCGACATTGCCACCGAAGAGTTTTTGGAGCATGGGTTCAAAGCTGCGAGCATCGATGGAATTGCACGAAAGGCAGGAGTGGGAAAGCTTACTATTTACCGACGCTTTGACGGCAAAAAAGGCCTGTTTTTGGCGGTGGCCGAGTGGGTCCTCCAACACGGCCACCCGCTAGCGACTGTATCAACTGAAGGCGGCTCACCTGAGCAGGTGCTCCTCGATTTCTCTTTAGCTATCTATCAAGGGATTACCATTGTCAGAACTCGGGAAATTACCCGGATGGCAGTAGCAGAAGCACGTGAGTTCCCGGAAGTAGCCCGTCGCTATTACGAAAGCGCGATGGTCAGTCTTGAGCCCTTGGTCCGCTTCCTTGAGCTCTTGGACCGTGAAGGCATTCTGAGTGTTCCAGACCCGTTGCGTGCCGCGATTGACTTTACCAACCTTACTGTCGATGGACTGCGCTTTTTGGTCATGGAGCCACTACCGGAGGAGGAGCGTATGGGTTGGTGCACGGCTGTAATCAGGGTCTTCATGGACGGGTATCGCCGTCGTTCAATTTGAGACCTCCGTTGCCTGGAGGGTAGTGCTGCTCTGTATCTCAATCTGTTTTTTGGAATCAGCAGAATTCCCCTCATTGACACGCTGGGTTTGGAAACTTCACACAGATGTTTCTTGACCAGATCTTTCGTCAGAAATAAACTGACGATGTGTCAGTAATTTCGGGGTGTGAGTCTTTCATGCGTTTGAGTGTCCGCTCTCCGATCATTTCGTGCCTGCTAGGAGACGTATGGTGAACCCATTGACCGCTGCCCTTTTCCAGCCCTTCCAGAGTCGTTCGCTTACGCTAGCCAACCGCACGGTCATGGCGCCTATGGGGCGAATGTTCGCGGAAAATGGGGTGCCCAGTACAGACGCTCCTGCCTATTACCAGCGTAGGGCTCAAGGTGGTGTCGGACTGGTTATCTGTGAAGCGACAGGGGTTGATCATCCGCTGTCTGTCGATCATCCTGCAGTGCCGGTCATGCATGGCGAGGCTGCGCTTGAAGGGTGGAAGCGAGTAGTTGACGCCGTACACTCCAGCGGCGGCAAGATTATCCCTCAGCTTTTCCATCAGGGCCCATTACGTGGCGGCAGTATTGCTGATGGTGGCATCGCGAGCTTGCGTCCGTCGGGTACGATCGGTCCCGATGGGCCGAACTCATATGACCCGGGCTTTTTCCTGAAGGCGGTCAAGCCGACGAGCCCCATGACCGACTCCGACATCCAGGATGCCATTGACGCTTTCGCGCGTTCTGCAGCAAATGCAAAATCATTGGGCTTCGATGGAGTGGCAATTCATGGGGCGCATGGATATTTGATCGATTCCTTCCTCTGGGGTGAGACTAATCGGCGCACTGACCGCTATGGGGGCGACCAGAAACAGCGGGCGACCTTTGCCGGTGAAGTCATACGCTCTGTTCGTAAGGCCATTGGGGAGCAGCTGCCAATATTCTTTCGGCTTTCACTACATAAATCCCACAATTATGCTGCTCGCACGGTCGAAACACCTGCCGAGTTAGAGGCATTGCTTGGTCCGATAGTGGACGCTGGCGTAGATGTGCTGGATACCAGTATTCGACGTTTCTACCAACCTGCATTTGAGGGCTCGGCGCTGAATCTTGCTGGGTGGACAAAAAAACTTTCGGGTAAACCGACCATGGCAGTTGGGAGTGTTGGCCTCAGCAATACTGCGTCAGAGACCTTCCTCAAGGAGGAAAGCCTGAGTGTCAACAATATCCCGCAACTTATGGATCGCTTCAATGACGGCGAGTTTGACTTGATTGCAATCGGTCGCTCGCTCATAGGTGATCCCGATTTCGTAGCCAAGCTGCGCAACGGTGAGGAGCCGATCCCGTTCTCCCGGTCGGCGTTGGATTCTTTGATTTAGCGGTGTGCAGGTGCCGGTAGTGCCGCTCAATTGCTGGCACCTGCGCACAGCGACGTAGTCGATTTGGCTGCGTCGTTAGCGTCCTTTATGGCGCTGAAGGTCTCGCTTACTCTCGCGACCTCAGGCGCTGCGATGTTCCTGGCGCTTTTCAAATACATATTTCTTCCGACGATGAGCTCTGAAACTAGCGTTTCAGCGATATGTCCTGCGCTTAGCAACTTCAAAAAACAGCTTCCGATTGGCAGGTGACATTGAAGATCACCGACCTCCTGATTCGAATCTCTCGGTGCTTTGATGGCTTGTATTAGTTGTCATATAGTCAGCTATTTGCGGTCGGAAGCTGAACGCTACTGTGCAGCTGTCCTTGGGTTGGTGAGGCGCTTTCTGCGTCGAGAGAGATGGTGCGATATGCGCGTTGGCGAGTGTGAGATTAGAGTTTTAGTCGCAGTGAAGCATATGTGGTGGGTTAGAGCACCTGCTCGAGAGTCAAGGAGGATGGGTCAGTACTTTATAACGTCTAGGCAGAAGCAGATCTCCAGTTGGGCTTGGGATTGATCCAAAATTAGTGAGTGGATAGATGTCGAGGGGCAGGATGAAGGCAGCCAACTGATTTCACTAATGACGGTTTTTTGCGTTGGTTGGCCCTGAAAAGAGGGATGGCCTGGGGCGGAAGGAAGTGATAGCTGCCATCGTGTCAGTTTGTCGTTTACACTGAGAAAAATAGATCTGCAGGAAGTTGCTATGAGTGAAATTGTAAAAGTAGAGGGGCGTGCGAAAAAAGTCAGTGCTATTCCTGGCGGATATAAACCGTTAAAGCGATTTGTTACCAGCAATAAGCAGGGGCAGCAACTGGGTCCGAAGGGGCAGGCGACGAGATTGCGAATTGTAGAAGCAGCAGAGAAACTGTTGTTGACGCAGTCGCCGGTGGACCTCACCGCGGTGGCTATCGCCAAGGCTGCCAACACATCGCCGGCATCGTTCTATATGTATTTCGAAGACATCCGGGAAGTTCTTTTTGCCCTAAGCGATATTGCAACCCAAGAGATGGACGATGTTCTAGGGATACTGGAGGATGAATGGCGAGAGGACAATCTCGATAGTTGGGCCAATAGTCTTGTCGATGCGTTCTATGCGGTCTGGGACCGACACAGAGAAGTTCTTCGATATAGAAATATGGAATCTGATCGCGGTGATCCGGCTTTTGACAAGCTACGCAATGAAGGTTCATTTCCTTTCATCGAGGCACTGGCCTCGCGAATCGTCGCAGCATGCGCAGCCGGGCAAATGCCCTCCAGAGGCGATGCACGTGCGCTTGCGACAGTTCTCCACGCAGGCATAGAGCGGCTTGCTGCCGTAGATCCGGAGGTTACGCAAGGAATGCTGGGTGTCAAACGGTTAAAGGCTGCGCAGGCGCGTGCAATTGTTTGTGTAATCGTAAGCACCCGCCTTAGTTTTACGGCGCTCCCGAAGGATTAACGCTGCGTTGTATGGCCTACGTCAATCGGGAGAAGCGTTGCGAGACGTGAAATCGCTGTGAGGAGGGAGGGGAATTGTAGATCCCTCACCCCCCTAACTCAGGTATGCGTGAAGCGAAACTTTGAGGGGATAGCAGGGCAAATATACATCTTGGTGTTACGGCTCTTCAGGAAAAAGTCCACTTGGGTTCACGCTTCTCCTGAAAAGCAGTTCGGGCTTCGCTGGAGTCGTTGAGGCGAGAGACGCGATTGGTGTAATCCTGTTCCAGGCGATACCCAGGCTCCAAAGGCATATCTTCGACCCTGTTAAGCGATTCTTTGCCCATCCGTAGGCCCAGCGGGCTGTTGCGTGCTATCTGAGCTGCCAATTCCCGTGCCGCACCCATTAGTGCTTCCGGTGCCAGTACTTCTTCAACAGCCCCCAGGCGATACAGCTCAGTCGCTGGTATGGGGTCGCCAGTGAAAAATGCGCGTCGGGTTTTATTGGCGCCCACTAGACGCTGCAGGTGTCGACCACCGCCCAGCACACCCACTTTTATCTCTGGGACGGAGAAAGTAGCGTTCACTGATGCCAGCAAAATATCGCAGCTGGCGGCAAGCGGGATGCCCGCACCGATGGCCGGCCCGTTGATAGCGCCAATCACCGGTAAAGGGCAGTTGCGTATGGCCTCGAAGCATTCTCGCGGGACGGCTCCAGGGTCAATCAAGTCAGCTACCGTATCGTCTCCGGTCAACTGACGGGCATGTCGCCGGGCGCTGTCCTTCAAATCTACACCTGCGCAAAAAATCTTTTCGCCTGCGGCGGTGAATATCACCACGCTAGCCTCGGTTGACCGCCCCAAGTCGGTGAATACCTGTGCGATCTCGCGAAAGGCTTCGGCATCGAGTGCATTGACCGGTGGGCGATTCAGCGTCACGGTCGCGATACGGTCCGAGATTTCCAGTTTTATATGTTTCACGTTACTTACCTTGTTTGGCGCTGCGGATTGCTTCAATAGGTATTAGAAAAAAGGCCTTAGACGCCGTCAGCAGCCTTTGAAAGCTGGCTTGCGTTTTTCTCTGAATGCATTGATGGCTTCCTGATGATCGCCACTTAAAGTGGCGGCTAATGCCTCGTAAGCCATGCCTGCGTCCATCATGCTGGCGGCCATCTGGCGCAAGGGGATATTGATCGTGGCTTTGCTCAGTCGTAGCGACTGGGTCGGTAGGGCGGCCAGGCGATCGGCGTAAGCATCAACGTAGGCATCTAGTTCGGCGGCGGGCATGCAGCCGTTAATCAGTCCAATTCTTTCTGCTTCCGGCGCGGGTAGCTTTTCACCGGTCAACAAATAATGCTTGGCTCGGGTGTAGCCGATGCGGGCGGGCCAGGTCAATTGACCGCCATCGCCACTGGTCAGGCCGACATTATTGTGGGGGTCACCAAAGCGAGCGTGGTCGGCAGCGAAAACCATATCGCAGCAAGTGATTAGCGTTGATCCCAAACCGATAGCGTCGCCGTTGACCTTCGCGATGATCGGCTTATCGCATTCGAGCATGCTAATGATGATGCGCTTGGCTTCGCGGATGGTGCGAAACCAAACCTGAGGGTTGTCACGAATTTCCTGCATTTTCGGAATGTCACCGCCTGCACTAAACGCGCGCCCAGCACCGGTCAAAACGACGATGTCGCTTTCAGGGTCTTCGGTCACGTCATCCCAGACCCGGCTCAGTTCTGCATGAGACTGATCAGAGAAGCTATTGAGTGTTTCAGGCTGGTTGAATGTCATGTACAGAATCTTGCCGCGACGTTCAAATTTCATCGTTGTGTATTTTGAAAAGTCCATTGCCCCTCCTTGTCTGTCCACCAGGCGCATCTGAGAAAATTTACATGGTCGGCAGCGTTTGAAATCATTATGATTAGCTGACTTATAGTCAGTTATCAAAATATAGCCTGCATGGGTAGGCTGTGCAAGGTTGCTGGCGGCTCTTCGCCGATTATGGCGGCATCTTGTCAGCGTTTTTCAGTTGCCTAACAGCCATTCACTGCTATAAACAGGCTATTCGTCAGTTATATTTTCCTTAATAAACGCGCAAAAACAGGAGAGTGCACATGTCTGGCATGGTTCAGGGCAAAGCGGTCGTCATCACGGGGGCTGGGTCGGGGATTGGCCGGGAGTTCGCTTTGGCGTTTGCGGCGAGCGGCGCAAAGGTGGTCGTCAATGACTTAGCACGAAACGTCGAAACGGGTGTTTTCGCGGCCGAAGAGGTAGCCGCTCAGATCAGGGAGGCCGGTGGAGAAGCGGTGGCGAATACGGACAGCGTCGCCGAGTGGCAATCCGCTCAACATATCGTCCAAGCGGCGATGGACAGCTTTGGCCGTATTGACTGTGTGGTAAATAACGCCGGAATTCTACGAGATAGATTTTTTTTCAATATGAGTCCCGAAGAGTGGAGTGCCGTGATCGATGTGCATCTGAGCGGTTCGTTCTACGTTGCGCGTGCTGCAGCCCCTCACTTCAAGAAGCAGCAGTCAGGCAGCTACATCCATATGTCGTCGTCCAGTGGACTGATCGGAAACGTTGGCCAGGCGAATTACGGGGCAGCGAAGATGGGCATTGCCGGTTTGTCGAAGATTATCGCGTTGGATATGGCGCGCTATAACGTGCGTTCCAATTGCATCGTACCGTGGGCTTGGACTGCCATGACATCGTCGGTGCCGATCAATACGCCTGAAGATGCTGCACGGGCCGAGAAGAACAAACGCATGGAACCTAAGAAGGTCGCGCCACTTGCGGTTTACCTCGCAAGTGATGCGGCATACGACACCACTGCGCAAATCTTCGGTGTGCGTGCCAATGAGATTTACTTGTTCTCCCAGCCTCGGGTGATGCGGTCGGTGCATCGCAGTGAGGACTGGACTCCAGAAACGATTGCTGAGCATGCTATTCCATCAATGCGCTCAAGCTTTTTCGATAATTTGCCTGGAGTGGCGTTGACCACTTGGGACCCGATTTAGGGGTTCCGAGCGTACCAAAACAACAACAAAATTTCGGTAGAGACTTCATGGAAAAATTCCTATTGTACGAGCAAGTCGGCGGCATCGTGACGTTGACGATGAATCAACCCGAGGTGCGCAATGCCCTGACGGGAAACTCTGCGATTGCCGAGTTCATCGAAGCTTGCGCGAGGATCACCCAAGATACGTCAGTAAGGGTTGTCATCCTGACAGGTAATGGCCCAGCGTTTTGTTCTGGCGGGAACGTCAAAAACATGCAGAAATACTTCAGCGAGTCGGTCGACGTTGCAAGTATTCGCCACGAATACCGGACGGGCATTCAAAACCTGACGCGCTCACTCTATAACCTTGAAGTGCCTGTTATCGCTGCGGTAAACGGTCCGGCGATTGGCGCGGGATGTGATTTAGCCTGTATGTGCGATATCCGCATTGCATCTGACGTGGCAACGTTTGCAGAGAGCTTTGTGAAGATCGGCATCGTTCCTGGCGATGGTGGGGCATGGCTGTTGCCACGCGTTGTCGGCATTGCGCGCGCTTCTGAAATGGCGCTCACCGGCGACGCACTGGATTCACAAGAAGCACTGGCTTGTGGACTCATCTCGCGGGTAGTACCGGCGGAGGATCTTATGTCGCAGGCTAGGAGTATAGCGATGCGCATCGCGGCTAATCCTCCCCAGGCTGTGCGTATGACCAAACGCCTCCTGCGCGAGGGACAGAATGCGTCGCTGGATACACTGCTGGAGATGTCCGCCAGCTTTCAAGCAGTGGCGCATAAGTCTCGAGACCACAAAGAAGCAGTGATGGCTTTTATCGAAAAGCGTGAACCTGTTTTCGTAAATGACTGAGTCCCTGTTGCCTAGTTCAGCTTACCGAAGCATTTTGGAGGCGCATGTGAAAAGCGAATTCGATGGTTTGTACGCAGTTGTCACAGGTGGAGTCAGTGGTATTGGCGCTGCTACGGCAAAGTCATTGTTGGAGCGCGGTTGTGAAGTGACGGTTACGTACCTGACGGAGGAGGAAGCCGCAGACTTTGCCAGAACGCCCGGCGCCGACCGTATGACGATGAGAAAGCTGGACGTTACCGACAGTGCTGGTGTTGCTCTATTTTTTTCGTCACTCCAGAAATTGGATATCTTGGTGAATTGTGCTGGTGTAGCGGGGCGCCCAGAAGAGTTCGACGAGCAAGGCTTTCTACGGACCATGGATGTCAATTTAAACGGCACCATGCGCTGTTGTTATGCGGCTAAGGATCTACTCGTCAACGGTGGAGGAGCAATCGTCAATATCGCATCAATGATGAGCTTTTTCGGCAGTGGTACGTCACCTGGATATGCCGCTAGCAAAGGTGCAGTCGGTCAGTTCACGCGCTCCCTCGCCGTCTCGTGGGCGGAGCATGGTATTAGGGTAAATGCCCTCGCTCCGGGATTCACCGATACACCCATGACTAAAAGTCTGCAGGCTGATGCGCAGTGGAGCACCAAGGTGCTGGCCCGAACGCCAATGCAGCGCTGGGGCACGCCGGAAGAAATGGCGATTGGCATCGTGTTTTTAGCATCGCCACAATCTTCATTCGTCACTGGAGTGATTTTGCCCGTCGACGGTGGCTATATGGTCAAAGCAGTCTCTTGACCCACTCATCCAATAAAAAATGTTCCTTTACCCAGGAACTGGAAATCAAGGCTTGAGGAGCTCCTTATGCATGCTGACCTACCGCTATCAATGGCGGATGACCTGGAATATAACTCTCGATGGCATGGGGCAGAACTTGCCTACATAGAAGAAGAGCGCAGCCTTACCCATCGTCAACTGCTCAGTCGAGGGTTGCGGTTAGGCTCGGCTATTTATGAAGCGGGGCTCCGCCACCAAGACAGAATCGGCGTACTTGCGATGAACTGCATCGAATACGGTGAGGTGGTTGCAAGTGCTCAATGTTCGGGCTTCGTATTGGCCACCGTGAACTTTCGACTGGCACCACCGGAAATCGCCTACATCATCAATGATGGGCGACCGAAGATCCTGTTTTTTGAAGCCCAATATTTGGCCGTAGTAGAGCAACTGCGTTCACACCTGCCTTCGGTGGATGTGTATGTGTGCATTGGCGGGGAAGCCAGTTGGGCCGAGAACTACGAGAAATTCATTGCGCGGGGAGACGAGGTAGGACCACCAATACGCTCACGGGAAGAGGACATTTTTTGTCTGATTTACACCAGTGGAACAACCGGGCGGCCGAAGGGCTGTATCTGGGGGCAAAGGGAATTCCGCAAGACCGCCGCAATGTCGGCGTTCAAAACAGAGTTGCAACAGCCTGACCGGATCATGTTGGTCATGCCCATGTTTCACAAGGGCGGCCTGGCAATGAGTCAGTCACAACTGGCCGTGGGTGGGACTTGTTGCCTGTTTCGTCAGTTCGACGCCAATGCTTTGCTCGCCGCCATCCACCGCGACAAGATCAGCATTGTTTATCTTGCGCCAACCATGGTTCAGATGCTCTTGGAGCAGCCTGGCGTTGAGGAGGCGGACCTTTCCAGTGTTCGCACCGTTATGTACTCGGCAGCGCCAATGCCGTTGCCGGTATTGAAGCGAGCTATGGAGCTGTTTCCCGGCTGTGGTTTCGTCAACTTATACGGGCAGACCGAGATTTGCACATTCAGCCTGTCTTCGACTCAGCATCGCCCCTTTGGTGATGAGCGGGATATCAAGCGTCTGACATCAGTGGGCAAGCCTCATGGCAATCATGTACAGGTACGGATTGTCGATGAGGATGATAATGATTGTCCCGTGGGAGTTCCGGGTGAAATCCTAGCCCGCAGTGGTGCCATGCTACGTGGTTACTGGAACAACCATTCGGCAAGCCTGGAGGCGCTGAGGAATGGCTGGGTGCATACCGGCGACGTAGGCAAGTTAGATGAAGACGGTTTTCTTTACCTGGTGGATCGCAAAAAGGACGTGATTATCTCTGGTGGTGAAAATATCTACTCCCGGGAAGTCGAAGATGCTGTTGTGACTCACCCGGCGGTTTCCGAGTGTGCGGTAATCGGCATTCCCGATGAGAAATGGGGTGAAAGCGTCTGTGCGGTGATCACCTTGAGGCCGGGGAGATATGTTGCGGACCAGGAGCTGATCGAATATGTACGCACCCGGATCGCCGGCTACAAAAAGCCCAAGTACATCATCACGCTGGATGAGTTGCCCAAGCTAGTTACCGGCAAGGTGAATAAACTTGAGTTGCGCCAGCGTTACGCCCTGAAGCAAGAGGCGCCAGCCGTGTGATTCCTAGTGAGATCTTGTTGACCGTCCCTTTTACAAAATCAAGAGACACACCATGACTGAAGAGAATGACTTTCCACGGGGTACCGCATTGGTTGTCGGAGCCAGCGGCGGAGTCGGTGGGGCAATAAGCAGGGCGCTCGCTCAGCAAGGTAGCGATGTGGTGCTGTGTTACCGCTCTAGTCAGGCACCCGTGGAGGCTGCTGCCGAAGCGGTACGTCTGGCCGGGAGAAAGGCGCGAGTGGTAAAACTTGACTTGCAGAATGCGAAGTCTGTAAAACAAGCCGTTAACAGTGCGGTGGCTGAATTTGGGCAGATTCACACGGTGGTTTACGCGGCCGGGCCGCAACTGCCATTGAAGTGGTTGAGTACGATCGATCCAGGGGAAATGGCGGAATTCCTCAATGCGGACACCATGGCTTTTTTCAACCTCATGCACGCAAGTATTCCGGCACTCAGAAGCAGTCGAGGCTCAGTTGTCGCCATCCATACCTGCGGTCTCTATCGGTGGCCCAACAAAGATGGCCTTTCGGTTGTGCCAAAAGCGGCAATTGAAGCAATGATCAAAGGTTTTGCTCGAGAGGAAGGCTCCAAGGGTGTCCGCGTCAATGGCATTGCTTTGGGGGTGTTGGATGGCGGTCTGTTTCACAAGATGACGGCCGCAGGTGATTTGGATGAAAGTTATGTCGAGGCCACTAGGAAAATGGTACCGCTGGGTCGCTTGGGCCACTTGGAGGAAGTTGCACACGCCGCGGTATTCCTCGCATCAAGTCGGGCGGCCTACATCACGGGTCACTCCATCGTCGTTGATGGTGGCTTTCACCTTTAAGCAGCGACTGGCGTTATCGGCGACCCCAAGGCAGGTATAACCTCGGGGTCGCATTTTGCGCTTGCTTTCTCAGGTAGCACGCGTCCGGGCACGCTTGAGATGGAAGTCCTGGTCTCCCAAGCGCTTGTCATAGACCAGCATAGATTTGTAGTAGTGACTCACGGCGCATTCTTCGGTGACGCCGATACCCCCATGCAGTTGAATGCTTTCGCCAGCAATGAAGTTGTAGGCTCTCGTAGCAATCACCTTAGCCCCCGACACTGCTCGAGAGCGCTCGGTGCCGTCGCCTCGCTCAAACGCCGCCAGCGTGCTGTAAAGCATTGCCCTGGCTTGATTGATCTCCACGAACATTTCAGCCATGCGGTGCTGCAGTGCCTGGAAGCTGGCGAGCGTTCGGCCATATTGGACACGGGTTTTAAGGTATTCAGACGTCATGGCCATTACGGCCTCCATCGCACCTAATGCGATGGCAGTCGCGGTAACAACGGCGCGGTCCAGCGATTCGATCAGCGCGGATTCAGCGCACTCGATCAAAAGCGCCGATGTAGGCAGGTTTAGGTCGGTCATTCTGAGGTCAGCGACTAGTGTGCCATCGATCAATCGGTGCGTTGCCACCGTGACACCATCCGATCCCTTGGGAACGAGAAACAAGGCGAAGTCATTTCCATCAGTAATCTTGGCAGATAACAGCCAATAGTCGGCAGCCGTCCCGTAGGCAACAAAATGCTTAGTGCCGCTTATCCGCCATGTATCCCCTTCAAGCACGGCGCTGGTAGTTACCTCGGTGTCGTACTCGCAGCGTCCGCCTGGCTCCATGTGTGCCAGAACAACCAACGCGTCTCCACTTCCCATTCTTTCCAGAAGTCCGTCGCGAGCTTGGCTGGGCAAGGCGTGGGCGAGCAAATTGCTCGCCAGTATCGCAGCGTCAACGAATGGCTCGGAAACAAGACCACGACCTAACTCTTCTGCCAGCAGGGCGACATCCACCATGCTGCCACCCAAGCCGCCGTTGTCTTCGGAGATCGGAAGCAACAGCCAGCCCAATTCGCCGAAAGTGTTCCAATGTTCAGCGCTGAAGCCTTTGCTGGATTTACTCGCGTTTCGACGGGCTTCAACCCCATAGTGCTCACGTACATAGCGCTTGGCGGTATCTACGATCATTTGTTGTTCGTTAGACAGGTTGAAATCCATGGCTTATAACCCAAAAGCGACTTTGGCGATGATGTTTTTCTGCACTTCTTTTGCACCGCCGAAAATAGTGTAGGCACGCAAGTAGAGCAGGTCGTTGGTGGCACCCGTAATGTAGTCGGGCCATATCGGATCATTCGTGTGATCGGCAAAGGATTCTTCCCTGGTATACAGCCTCAGGCCCTGAACACCTAAGGCTTCAACCGCCAACTCAGAAAGCCGCTGTTGCAGCTCCGAGCCTCGTACCTTAAGTACGGATGCGTTAGCCGCGACAGGATGTTCGCTAGGGGCGTCACACAGGACCCTCAGCACCGCCCACTCCAAGGCTTGCACTTCCAGCTCTGCCATCGTCAGCTTGTCAAGAAACGCTGAGTCTTCGATCACAGGCCGTCCATTTTTCTGTTGTTGACTCGCGATCTGACGGATTCGTGTCAGGTCGCCGTAGGCCTTATAGATTTCCGAACTGGAAGTACGCTCGTTAGACAGCAGGAACTTGGCCTGATCCCAGCCTCTGTTGACTTCTCCGATGATGTTTTCTTTGGGTACCCGCACGTTATCCATGAACACTTCGCACGGAGACGATCCCCCATTGATCATCGGAATAGGGCGCACAGTGATTCCGGGCGATTTCATATCGACGATAATCATAGAAATACCCGCTTGAGGCTTTGGAGTATCAGCCGTGCGAACCAGAAAAAATCCTTGTTCGCACCATTGCCCTTCGGTAGTCCAGGTCTTCTGACCGTTCAGTACATACTCGTCGCCCTTCAATACGGCGGTAGCGCGCAGGCTTGCCAGGTCTGACCCGGCGCCCGGCTCCGAAAAGCCCTGCGCCCATTGTTCATCGCCACGAAGAATGGCCGGTAAGTAACGTGCCTTTTGCGCGTCTGTACCGAAGGTGTACAACACCGGACCCAGGAGCCGGAGTCCTTGCCAACGTAGCTCAGGGGCATCGGCCATTCGACTTTCATATTCAAAAATATGCTGTTGGATTGGAGTCCAACCGGTACCGCCGTACTCAGTCGGCCAATGCGCAGCTGCCCAGTTATTTTCGAATAACATTCGTTGCCACCAGCGGCGATCTTCCTCGTTTGCTGGGTGATAACCGATTCTGGAACGACGGCGTACATCTTCTGGCAGGTTGTCGCGTAGAAACGCGCGCACCTCTTCGCGGAACGCTTGGTCTTGGGTATCCAAGTGCAGATTCATGGTGCCTCTCCTGCGTATGTGGCCGCTGCGAACACTCAAATTACGGCGTGGATCAATGGGGCTTTGGGAAAACTCATCAGCCATCAATAAACTTCAAACAGCCCGGCAGCTCCCATTCCTCCGCCCACACACATGGTGATCACGACATATTTGACGCCTCTTCGGCGGCCTTCGATCAACGCATGTCCTACGAGGCGAGATCCTGTCATACCGAACGGGTGTCCCAAGGCAATCGCGCCGCCATTGACATTGAAGCGCTCAGGGTCGATACCCAGTTGGTCTCGGCAGTACATGGCTTGACATGCAAAAGCTTCGTTCATTTCCCAGAGACCAATATCGTCAACTTTAAGGCCGTGCTGTTTCAGCAGTTTGGGGACCGCGTACAGCGGACCCAGACCCATTTCCTCGGGCGCCAGTCCTATGATTGCGGTACCACGATAGGCACCCAGTGGCTCGAGCCCTTTGCGTTGTGCGATGGAGGATTCCATCAACAGACAGGCAGAAGCACCATCGGAAAGCTGGCTTGAGTTGCCTGCTGTAATGACCCCGTTTTCCACTACTGGTTTTAAAGCGAGCAAACCTTCGAGCGTGGTTTCGCTGCGGGGGCATTCATCACGGTTGAACAGCAACGAGCTGTATTTAACTTCGCCAGTGTCCTTGTCTTTGATCGACTGCACCGTTGTAATCGGGACCAACTCCTGGTCGAAGCGCCCGGCCTCTCTGGCTGCGGCGAATCGCTGTTGAGATGTCAACGAAAAGGCATCCGCGTCTTCGCGGCTGATAGCGTATTTTCTGGAGATGTGCTCTACGGTCTGGATCATCGGGGTATAGGCGTGTGGTACATGAATGATTGCATTCTCATCCCTTTCCCTGACCGCATACTCGACATAGGAGGGCGTCAGTGCGCTGACGTTTTCTGATCCTCCTCCGACCACGATATTCATGCCATCCACCAGGATTTGTTTGGCGGCTACACCTATTGCAATCAGCCCGGAGGCGCACTGTCGTTCCACTACCAAGCCAGCAACACTGACAGGAAGTCCCGCTGCCTGAACGGACGCACGGGCAAGGTTACGTCCAGCGGTACCCGCGGGCATGGCGCAACCAATCACGACGTCTTCGACCTCGGCACCATCGATCCCGGCACGCTCAACGGCATTGCTGATTGCGACTGCCGTCATGGTCGGTGATTTGATATTGTTCAGCGCGCCTCGGTGGGCTTTGCCGATAGGTGTTCTGGCGGTGGAAACGATCACGGCTTCGCGCATTTGGTTGTTCCTTATACTGTTATGTATGCAATCATTCGGTAATGGACGGCCAGAGACCGGCGTTTCCGTTGGCGAGCACTTGGTGGCCCAGTCGTTCGGACCAGAAATGCTCACTGCCTGACTCTGTTCGCCACTGCCAAAGCCGTCGGGTGTAGTAATGCAGGTCATGCTCATCAGTCACGCCGATCGCACCGAACACCTGGTGTGCAATAGCGCTTCCAAGACCCGCTGCGCGCCCAACGTGTGCTTTGGCCACCGCTGCGCCGTACTCGGCGTTTGCGCTATCAATACGCCGGCAAGCGAAAAGGGCAGCCGCTTGAGCCGATGCTGCCAGAGAGCCAAGCTCGGCGATCATCTGTTGGATCGCCTGAAACTTGCCGATAGGTTTACCGAATTGCGTACGGGTGTTGGCGTACTCGACGCATAGCGCGAGGATTCGGTCTAAAGCCCCGCTAATCTGCCCCGCACGCAGAGCTGCCAAATAAGGCATGAAGCCGAGTTCGCTGATAGCGCTCGCTGCTGAAGAAGTTTCCAGCGGGCGTATGTTCTTTAGATTCAATCGAGCACTAGGAATGCGGCTCAAGGTTTCTTGAGGTTCCAAATCGATCTGCGAGCGTTCAATCAGGCACACGACGTTTTCGTCACCACGATTTGCTGATACCACCAGATGCGTCGCGTGTTGTGCCCAAGCCACTGAAGGGGCAGATCCACTGATGAGACCTGCGGCATCAAGCGTCATCCGTTCGTTAACAACGGCCAGCGGCCCGTCCGGAATACTGAGGCCTGCGTTGGATAACACCCAAGCCCCAACAATGGTCTCGCCTAGTGGCACCGGCGCCACGAACTCTCCGAGGGTACGCAGTAGTGCGCCGGTTTCGGCCCAGGACATGTCCGCCCCACCAGATGCTTCCGGCACAAGAGCCAGAGGCAATCCAAGGGCCTGTATCTGATCCCATAGCGCTGTTGCAGGTTCGCCCTTCTCGACAGCCATCAGGACTTCTCGGCTGACCTCTTTGGTCAGCAACCGTGACAGCTGATCGGCAAGCATGGTGCTTATGTTCATTTCGTTGTTCATCGCAGGCCGAGTCCTTTGGCAATGATGCCGCGCAAAATTTCTCGAGTGCCGCCGCGCAGTGAGAATGTCGGCACGGTTTGGGTCAAGAAGGCTTGTAATTCGCTCAGGCGGTCGCCGCGAGTCATGACCGCGGAAGCATCGGTGAGCTCTCTCACCAACTCAGGCATCCGTTGCTCGTAGCTATTGCCCAGATCCTTGAGTAGTGCTGCTTCTTGAGCGGGGGAATGTCCGCTTGCCAATTGACCGACGATGGATAGCGACATCTCTCGCAGTACAACCAGTTCTGCCACGGCATCACCAATGCGACGTGCCGCCAAACGATCCACCTGACCTTGTTGGCATATCGGATCGAGAGCCGCACTTAGTAGGGGGAAGCAGCTCATGTATCGGTCTGGCTGACTGCGCTCAAATGCGAGTTCTCCGCTGGCTTGCGCCCAGCCGTTACCTTCGCTGCCTACCAAGGCGTCACCCGGGACAAAAACGTTGTCGAACATGACTTCATTGAAGTGTGCTTCGCCCGTCAGATCAACGATGGGACGCACCTCGATTCCCGACGAGCGCATATCGATCAAAAACTGTGAGAGCCCTTTATGCTTTTCGACTTCTGCCGATCCCTCGGTGCGAAACAGGCCAATCATGAAGTCACATACTTGTGCGTTGGTGGTCCAGATCTTCCGGCCGTTGAGTCGCCACCCACCATCCACTCGGGTCGCCCTGGAGCGCAAAGACGCCAGGTCCGAACCAGCGTCCGGTTCACTCAGTCCAATACAGAATGCTGCTTCCCCGCGAGCGATCATGGGCAGAAAACGCTGGCGCTGTGCTTCGGTCCCAAGGCGTAGAAGCAAAGGGCCGCTCTGACGGTCGCCGAACCAGTGGGCGCCCAGTGGCGCGCCGGCTGCCAGCAACTCTTCGACTACGACATAGCGCTCCAGCCCCGTTCTCTCGTGCCCCCCATACTGTTTGGGCCATGTCATTCCGATCCAGCCGCGCGCGCCGAGTTCTCGGCTGAACTCGCGATCAAACCCGGTCCATGAGTGGCCGATTTTCCATCCAGTCCATTGAGAGGAGGCCTCTGCGAGAAAGTCCCGAACCTCGTGACGCAGGGAGGCGTATTCGGCAGGAATATCCAGTGGTTCAAAATTGAAGGGTGACGTCATCTTTTCATTCCTTGCTAGCTTGCCGGTCTGCGGCTCAGATCACGTTGCGTTCTTTGAGATCCACCATGCGATGCTCATCAACGCTTAGCCATTCCTTGAGTACCTGAGCCGTGTCTTCGCCCATCAGAGGGGGGGGCAGTCGATACGAGACAGGGCTTGCGGAGAAGCGCATAGGGCTCGCTGCGGTGCGAATCGTGCCTTTGGTAGGGTGTTGAAGAGGGACGATCATTTCCCTAGCGATGACATGCGGGTCTCGCTCCAAATCCGCCATGGAATTGATTGGGCCGCAGGAAACCGTCGCCGCATTGAATGTCTCGACCCATTGATCTTTCGTGCGTCCGGCCAATGCTGCAGTTAGCAACGATGCCAGCGCCTGTCGATTGGCTACCCGGTCAGCATTTTTTGCGAAGCGAGAATCGTCGCCCCATTCAGGGTGACCCACGACGGTGGCCAGACGGACGAATTCGCGGTCATTGAACGTCGCAATCAACAGATAGCCATCATCGACTTCATACACGCCGTAGGGAGATGCGCTGGGGTGGTCGTTGCCGGTCCGGCCCAACTCTGTTTCGGCATTGAACCAAGAGGAAAATGTATTCAGCAGGGTTGCGACCTGAGCGTCAAACAGCGACACGTCGATGTGCTGACCTTCACCCGTGGTATTGCGGTGGTTCAATGCTGCCAGGGTACCGATGGCCGCATAGAGCCCAGCGCAGATGTCCGCAATGGGAATGCCCACGCGTGTCGGGCCAATGCCGGGTTCGCCATCGCGCGGGCCGGTTACCGACATTACACCTGCCATCGCTTGTATCAGGTAGTCGTAACCGGAGCGGTTGGAATACGGTCCCGTCTGACCGAAGCCGGTAAGCGAAACGTATATGAGTCGCGGGTTGATCTGTTTGAGATCTTCATAACCCAAGCCGTATTTGGCTAACGTCCCAGTACGATAGTTCTCAATCAGCACGTCAGCCTTGGCTGCCATCTCGCGTATGATCTGCGCACCTTCCGGCTGACTGTAGTCCACTGTTACCGAGCGTTTGTTCCGGTTTACGGCCTGGTAATACGTGGATTCCTGAGGCGTATGAGTATGCCTGGTTGGTAGCCAGGGTGGACCGACACGACGGATGTCGTCACCTTCGCCTTGACGCTCAAACTTGATTACCTCTGCACCAAGGTCCCCCATGATTTGCGCTGCATAAGGTCCTGCGATAACGCGCGTCATATCCAGCACGCGCAGTCCTGCGAGTGGTCCAACTGTTGTCATTTTCTGCTTCCTCGAAACAGTGCCGGAAAATACCGGCGCGTATTACTCGTGGGCCGGAGTCAGGCTGGAAGTTTCAAAACTGTCTTGGCCAGAATGTCGCGCTGTACTTCGTTACAGCCCGCGTAAATAGTGGTGGGTAGGGCCCACATGAATGGCCAGTGCAAGTTGGTGGAAAGATCTCCCACCTGAACATCACCGATGACTGCGCCATATTCAGCGGCAATGCCAGCGTTGAATTGCACGATCCTTTGAAGTAGTTCGGAGATGTAGACTTTTAAAACAGAGGCGCCAGGACCCACTTCAGCGCCATTGGCGACGTCTTCGCAGATATCGGTGTAAAGCAAGCGATAGTCATGCAAGTCACACTGCAGTTGGGCGAGGCGGTCGGTAACTCCTACGTCGGTTTCAAGGCCGATCTCTTTGACCAGGCGTGTCGCAATGTGCATTGCGCTATTTGCCATTGCCGGGCTGCCGAGCCAGAGTCGTTCATGGCCCAGCAGACTTTTAGCAACTTGCCAGCCATCGTCGACTGCGCCGACAGCGTCTGAGACTGGAACTCTCACATCATCAAAAAAGACCTCACAGAGTTCGTCATCACCGGCCAAATTCATGATCGGGCGAACGCTGACTCCTGGTGCTCGCAAGTCAATCAGCAGAAAGGTAATTCCTTGCTGTTTTTTCTCGTATTGACCCGTGCGCACCAAGGCAAAAATATGTGTGGATGTGGAGGCTTGGGTGGTCCAAATCTTCTGGCCGTTGACGATGAAATCATCCCCTTCCCGGATTGCCCGCGTGCGCAGGCTTGCCAAGTCCGAGCCAGCATTGGGCTCAGAGTATCCTTGCACCCAAAGGTCATCGCAGCGAAGAATACGAGGGAGGTGAGCAGCCTTTTGCTCCTCGGTGCCATATTGGAACAGGGTCGGGCCCAAATGGGTTTCACCTGGCTCGACGATGCGTGCACCAGCCGCGCGCTCCCACTCTTGCTGGTAGATCCATTGCTTTCGGAAACTCAGGCCCATTCCGCCGTACTCGCGAGGCCACGCTGGTGCGCGCCAACCGTGTTCGTTGAGCAGAAGCATGCAGGCGCGTAGGTCCTCGCCAACCAAGCGAAGGTAGGGACGACGATCGTTCTGGCGCCATTGTTCCGGATAGTATTCCTTTAGCCAGGCCCGAAAGCGCAGGCGGAACTCATCATCGCTCAGCGCGTTGAAGTCATAAGGGGTTAGGTGTTCATGCATGATCAAGTACTCCACGGGCGGTCAGGAAGCGTCGGCGATGGGCTGTAGGCGAACCCAACCAAGCGCTGCCTGCCATCGCGCAACGCAGGTAAAGGCCGATGCCGCCTTCTTCGGTAAAACCCATTGCGCCGTGCAACTGGACCGATTCGCGTGCTACCCACAGTGCGGTGTCGGCGCATCTGGCTTTTGCAGCACTGCTGGCGGCGGTCGTTTCTGGAACTAGCGGAGTTGACTCGTAGGCGCCAAGTGCGTGATGCCAACTGGCCTTGGCCAGTAGCGTCGCGCTGTGCAGATCCACACAGCGATGGCGGACCGACTGTAAGCTACCCAAAGGGTTCCCGAATTGAGCCCTGTTAGTGACGTATTTGATTGTTCGGGCCAAGCAGCCTTCTGCAAGGCCAGCCATTTGGGCGGCGAGCGTTATGCGTCCGGCTTCGAGTGATTGGTTCAGAGCATCGGTTGCCGAGGCGCCACTGAGTAATGGGCGGCCGTTTAGTATCTGGGCGCCATTGAAGGTGATCTCGGCCACAGTGCCAAGTGCAGTTGCACACAATTTATGGCTGACGCCAGGTGCGTTGGCGTCGATTGCCACTACTGCTGCTTCCTCTCCAGTATTTACGCTCACCAGCAGAGTTAAATCGGCTTTTGCATACGGAACAAACCGCTTCACTCCGTAGACCTTCCCATCGGAAAGGTTGAGACGGGTTTGGGGCGTATCGGGGCTAATTTCGCCGAGCTGATCTTGCCAGGCGATTGTGAAAAGCCGGCGGCCGCTGGCTAGCTCGTCAGTCAAGCCCTGTGCAAAGTCATCGCCTTCACAGGCAGACAGCACGATCGACGGCATGAGGGCAGACGCAATGTAGGGGGCAGGGAAGGCGCCAAGGCCGAACTGCTCGGCAAGGGTCGTCGCCTCTCGCAGGCCCAGCCCCGAGCCGCCCATTGATTCGGGAAGTGCCAGCCCAAGCCAGCCCAGTTCTGCCATCTCTTCCCACAGTGACTGATCGAGGTCTAATGGCTCACTAAGTACTGCTTCCTTGCGGGGCAGTGTCTCGTGGCTTTGCAGAAAGCTTTCAACGCTTTCGCGTAGCATTTTTATGATTTCAAGATCTTCGCCCATGGTTGCATCTGCTCTTTTGTTTTTTTGGGGGGGGGCTAGACCGCAATGGTGTAACCACCGTTGACTGAAAGGACTTGCCCTGTGATGTAAGAGGCGCCTTCGGAAAGCAGAAAGCACACAGGCATTGATGCTTCATCCGGTGAAGCGAATCGCCCCAGCGCAATCTGGCTTAGGTATGACTCGATGAACCGCTCTGAACGAGCAACTTCGGTCATTTGAGTTTCAACGAGGCCGAACGCAACGGCATTGGAGCGAATGCCATGAGTCGCCCACTCGCGGGCGGCCGTCATTGCCATACCGAACATGCCGGACTTGGCTGCTGCGTAATTGATTTGGCCCAAACTTCCGCGGCGACCAGCATCGGAGGTGATAAACACGATTGAGCCAAGCTGATGTTCACCGGCTTTGGCTTGGGCAACCATGTGTCTGCCCACCGCCTGGGTGAAGTAGAAGGAACCATTTAAATGGACGTCGAGCACCAATTGCCATTGCTCGGGGGTCATTTTTTCGATCATGGCTGGGCGGCCAATTCCAGCGTTATTCACCAGGCCATGAATCGCCCCAAAGTGGTCTACCGTTTTGGCGACCGCTTCATTGGCGAAATCCGGATCGCAAACACTGCCGGTGAGTGGCAAAAAACGCCCCTCGTAGGCTTGCTGCGTCAGGGCGAGGGCTTCGCCGTTGAGGTCAACGCCGGCAACGTTCGCACCAAGTTCGATGGCCAGCTTGCTGATAGCAAGGCCAATACCTTGTCCGGCGCCAGTGACCAAAATTGTGCGACCTTCAAGTGACATTGGGTTTTTCATGGGGCCTCTTAACAGATCGATAAAGTTGAATTCGAGGGCGGGCAGTGGGTATCTATGGTTGAGGCGTCAATTCCTGACAGGATCAAACACGATGCACGCCTGATTTTCCCTGCTTGATATCCTGGCGCGTACTGGCATACCGATCTGAATTGCTTCGGGTTCTATGCCTTCAACACAACTCATCATTCGAACTCCCTCATCCAGGTCGATCAATACCACGCTGTATGGAGCAGCCGGTGCTTTAGGTCTGACTATCGTGGTTGCGTAAACGGTGCCATGCCCTCTTGCCTGCACCCATTCCAGATCGTCGGCACCCGTGCCGGGCTCGACTGTACGAGGATAAAAAACGCAGCGACCACTGCTACGACTGACCTGAATCATGAAGCGGCCTTGGTTGAGGAAATTCTGGAACTCCAAGTCGGGACGGATATCCATGGCGACACCTGAGCGTGATAGCTGAACAGCCAGCGTTGAATTCGTGAAGCTCGCCAACCCTTGGGTTCGAGCTGTATTGTGTAAAAACTGTCACATCGACAGTTTTTACACTCTGAAGGGCTTTTTTACATGCGTCAAGTAGGTTCTGGAGGCCCGTTTATCGCCAAAACATGGGTTTTTTGCAGTTTTGTTGAGCGCATCTGGCTTTTGTTAGCTATATTTTGGTTTCAACTAAGAGCTGACAGTTGGTCATCTCTTCTGTAATGTTCGCAGGACGACAGTGGGCGCTGGAGCCGGATTGCTGTACTGGAGTGTTACGGCGTCACGGTCGGATGCAATCGACTTGTCGATGAAGGAGCAGGGTTTCACGCCTGAGAGGGTGAGTAGATGCAGGGCAGGAAGAGGTTGCTACCCGGTAAGGATTATTGATGTGCAGGTGCCTAGCTGAAGTTAACAATAATAAAAGCTGGAGGTTCTTCATGGTCACTCGTTTGATTGTTATCGCTATTTTCCCGTTGTCATTGGCTCTCGTCATATTGTTCGGAGCTTTTGGCCCGCATCTGTCACCCCCGACGGCATTCGCTCAATTGCCGCCTTGCGCCACCCAGGCTCCGTATTGCGCAGTACCGTCCACCATCACATTGTCTCGCTTGGGCTGGTAAACGCCGGGCCCGCTTATGTTGCGGCGTGGTGTTGAAGCTGCGCGTCACTCTGAACGCAACGTACAGAGTGGCGCGTGTGGCATTTTGCTCGTGCCCCCTTGCATGGGGGAGTGACGGGCCGCTCAACACTCACTTGAAGTTAGTCCTCGTCAGCCATCTTCATCTGGCTCGGATGCGTTTTGGCGTGTTTTGTAAGCGTCAAGTGAACGGGGAAGCTGCCAATAAATCGTTTTTTACCTACTGACAAGCAACGAGAAAAAAGTAGGCTCTGCCTTAGGTCCATTGGCTAAAGATTGCTTGATTAGCATATTTTCTTCGGATAATGTCTATAAAGATGACGGATAGTCAGTTATTTTCAGGCTGTCCTGAACGCCACTCACGAGATGGATTCAACTCTATGGAACAGTTCCCCCGAGGTCGGTCAGCGATAGTTGGCGCGGCCACTTATGGTATTGGTGAAGCGCCTGGTATGACTTCGTTGGACCTGGCAGCAAAGGCTGCCATGAAAGCGCTAGGGCAAGCTGATATCGCCCTGAAAGATGTAGATGCCCTGTTTGTCTGTACGCCAAATGATGCGCTATCCGGTCTTAGCGCTGCCGAGTACCTCGGCATTCAGCCTCGATTTACCGAGAATAATCGCACTGGGGGTTCCTCGTTTCATTCACATCTGATCGTCGCATCACTGATGCTGGAGGCGGGCTATTGTGAAACTGCCTTGATCATGTATGGCAGTAATCAGCGTACGGGGGCCGGTGGACTTGTCAGCATGCGCTTACCCTCGCCTTACGAGAAACCTTACAAGCCTATGACTCCGGTGTCCTCCTATGCGCTCGCCGCGTCTCGACATATGTATCAATACGGCACTACCCGAGAGCAGCTTGCGCACGTAGCAGTTTCAGCGCGCAAGTGGGCCAATCTCAATCCTGAGGCCTTTGCCCGTGGAGAGTTGAGCATTAGTGATTGCCTCAACGCTCGGATGGTTTCGGACCCGCTGAGTGTACGAGATTGTTGCCTCGTCACCGACGGCGCGGCCGCGATCGTAATGACACGTTCTGATCGTGCGAAAACGCTCAATACGACGCCCATTTATATTCTGGGTGCGGCGGCTGCTACGTGGTATTCGGGCGTAGATCAAGCTCAGGATCTTACGGTGACAGCAGCCTCTGAATCTGCTCGTCGCGCCTTTGCTCTCGCTGGAGTGGCTCCCCGAGACATCGATGTCGTGCAGCTCTACGATGCCTTTACGATCAATACTATTCTGTTTCTGGAAGATCTCGGTTTCTGTGCGAAGGGAGAGGGAGGAGCGTTTGTCGAGGGGGGGCGAATCGCTCCTGGCGGAGCTCTACCTGTCAACACAAATGGTGGTGGCCTTTCCTGTTGTCATCCTGGCATGTACGGCATGTTCACGCTCGTCGAGAACTGCGTGCAGTTGCGCGGGGAAGGTGGGGATCGCCAAGTATCCGGTGCTGAGTTGGCTGTGTGTCATGCCAACGGTGGCACCTTGTCGAGTCAGTCGACGGTAGTGCTGGGTACAGCGGCAACGCTTTGAATTTTCGATCCGAGTGTTTGTGCGTTGCCGTGATACGCCGGCCGGAGTGACTAACAGTTGCAGAGGAATAAAGCCTCATGAGCGCCGAAATTAGACCAACCGTTTTTGACACAAGCGCCCCGCCTGACGTGTTAGCTCTGGCACTGGCGAAGCCTGGAAAATCGTACTTCGTTCGTGTGGACGGAGCCTCTGTTCATTACCTTGGTTGGGGGATGGAGCACACACATAAACCAGCGTTGGTGTTTGCGCACGGTCTGCGTGCTCATGCGCGATGGTGGGACTTTATCGCGCCGTACTTTCTTGACGATTATAGAGTCGTCGCTGTTGACTTTTCCGGCATGGGAGACAGCGAGCACCGAAGCCATTATGACCAAATGACCTTTGTTCAAGATCTCTTGGGGGTCATGGCTGATGCTGGTTTAGCCAAGGCCATTGTCGTAGGTCACAGCTTTGGTGGAGTTCAAGTCGCCCGCTTATGTGCGACCGCACCTGATGCGGTGGAGCGAGCAATTATCATCGACAGTAAGTTTGATCGTATCGGGGAGCTAACTAATTTTGGGTCAGATCTATCCAAGTCTGCGCCACTTTATGCTGGCCTGGATCTAGCGCTGCAGCGTTTCCGTTTGCTCCCTGCTCAGCCAGTAGCGTTGCCTTTTTTGGTCGACTACATCGCCAAGCATTCGCTACGTCAGACAGCAGAAGGCTGGGTCTGGAAGTTTGATCGTCACATGCCCCTGGAACAGGCTGTTCCTGCGAGGCAGGAGTTGCTGCACAGAATCAAGGTTCCGGTGGACTACATCTATGGCGAATTCAGTGCGGTTGTTGATTGCGCGAGAGCCGAATGGATTTGTGAGTCCCTAGGGCAACACCGAAGCCCCTACTTGATCTCCAACGGATATCACCACGTGATGCTGACTGAGCCGGTAGCTTTAGTCAGTGTTTTACGCACGATTTTATCGACGCGGCCAGCATGAGAACACGCTGGTTTCTATCGATTTTACCGACAGTAAGGAGAGATACAAATGGGTGACTGGGTTCGAGTGGACACGATTGATGCCGTCGCGGTTGTCACGCTCAATAATGTTGAAACGCGAAATGCTCTCTCGCGAGGGATGCTGGAGATGTTGAGCGCGGATTTAGTTAAGCTCAATGCCGATGACCATATCCGAGCCATTGTGCTTACTGGGGCGGGGGATCATTTCTGCGCCGGTGGTGACATTTCCGGAATGATCACTGCACGCACGGTCAGTGAGTCTCGGTCCAGAATTCCAGTCACCGCTCGAATTGCTCGCGAGCTTATGGGCGGCGCAAAGCCTGTAATTTCCGCAGTCGAAGGTTGGGCTGCCGGCGCCGGGCTTTCACTGGTTTCTGCTTCAGACTTCGTAGTCTCGTCTAGCCAGGCCCGATATGCAGCGGCTTTTGGAAAGATGGGTTTGCTTCCTGATATGGGATTGCTCTGGAGTCTTCCGCAACGCATTGGTTTAGTCGAGACGAAACGTTTGCTCTTCACGGGTTGCACGATCGACGCCAACAAGGCGCTTGCGTTAGGGCTTGCGGATCAGCTCTGCGAGCCGGGGGAGGCTCGTGAAGTGGCAATTGAACTTGCCTGTGAGTTTACCAATTGCGCACCGCTGCCTATGGCGATCATCAAATCTTCCTATGCCGCGGGCCTCAGTACTTTGGGAGACGCGCTGCGCTGCGAACTGGACAATCAGCCTGGGCTTTTCCAAACCCAGGATCACCGAGAGGCCGTTGCCGCGTTCCTTGACAAGCGCAAACCGGTGTACCGCAACTCCTGATTATTTCCTCCTGCAATGAGACTTCCATGGCGATCGATTACCAAAAGCTGATGGCGTTGAAGATTCCTGATGGTCATCAGACTTATACATACAAAGACACCATTCTTTATGCGTTGAGCATTGGCTATGGCACGGACCCGCTGAACACTGAAGAGCTACCGTTTGTTTATGAAAAAGACATTCGAGCGGTACCGAGCATGGCCGGAGTTTTGGCCCATCCCGGATTCTGGGCAAGGGACCTAGACACGGGCATTGACTGGGTGCGCATGGTGCATTCCGAGATGGGGTTGATCCTCCACAAGCCTTTGCCCCCAAACGCAAGTCTGATCAGCAAATCGCGAATACTGGAAGTGGTGGACAAGGGGGAGGGTAGAGGGGCCATCGTTCAGCATGAACGCATGTTCCTTGATCGAAACAGTGGTGAACTGCTGTGTACCAGTGTCCAAAGTATCTTCTGTCGTGGTGATGGTGGCTTCGGCGGCCCCCCTCGCAGCCTCCAGCCACCCCACCCGATGCCAGAACGACCAGCGGATTGGATTCATGAGCAAGCCACAACACCCGGCATGGCGCTGCTCTATCGTCTGAACGGCGACTGGAACCCATTGCACGCCGATCCCAAGATCGCCAACAAGGCCGGCTTCGAGCGCCCAATCTTACACGGTCTCGCAACATATGGCGTGGCGTGCAAGGCGCTGCTCGACACGGTTTGCGAAAACGATCCGAGCAGACTCGCATCCATTTTCTGCCGTTTTACTGCCCCGGTTTATCCAGGGGAAACGTTGCGCACTGAGATCTGGCTGGATGGCAACGTGGTCAGTTATCGAGTGAAGGCATTGGACAGGGATCTGATAGTGCTCAATAACGGGAAAGCAGAGCTTAGGGAGCCTATTTACACCTGACAAATGTGTGAATTCAACGCTGCTCACTAATGTAGGAATGATATGGCACGAATCAATGTTGTAACTGGCGCTGCATCCGGTATTGGCCTGGCTACGGCGAACTTACTGCGAAATCGTGGTGAGACCGTTATCGGCGTCGATCTGGCGGGTGCCGATATAAATGTCGATCTTGCAAGTCCGGCTGGCCGATTACAGGCAAGTCAAGCGATACAAACGCTTGGCGCAGGTCATATCGATGCCGTGATTGCCTGCGCTGGCGTTGCGATGGCTGCGGGGGAAAGCGTAATCGCGGTCAACTACTTCGGGGTGGTTGATTTGCTTCCCAGGCTACTCCCGCTGTTACAGGCGTCAGAGGCTCCTCGAGCGGTAGTGATTTCCTCATCTGCGTCCCTGCTTCCTAGCGACCAAGCCTTGGTTCAGGCTTGTCTGACGGGGGGGGGAGGAGGCTGCGAAATCGTTGGCTCGTGACAATCCTCTGGCTTACGCGTCTTCGAAACTGGCACTTAGTCGCTGGCTTCGGCGCACGGCTGTGCTCGACCAATGGGCTGGTGCGCGCATTTTGCTCAATGGCGTTGCGCCGGGAACCGTGCGTACTCCGATGACCGCTTCATTGCTGAGCAACGAAGAAGGAAGGGCGATACTTGCGCAAGCGACACCGTGCGCGATGCCCGACTACGCCGATCCGCAAGATATAGCGCCTTTGTTGGCATTTCTTGCCAGCGCTGATAATCGCTACATGGTGGGGCAGATCCCGTTCGTGGATGGTGGTAGCGATGTATTGCTTCGTGGTGACGACGTTTAGCAGAACGCTCCTGTGTTGTATCGGAATAGCGAGCGAGACGAGGCAAAAGGGCAGGGAGAGGGAGAGGGCGCACTCTCCCTGCAGTTCTGCTTTATCGGCCTCAGAGGAAAGGCGTAGCGCGTTCTCAAGGATGAAGTCCGCTGCACGCCATGCCCGGCACGCTGAATGACGCCGCCGAGCGGCACAGGCAAATTATCCCGCGCGCTGGGACCGATGGTTTCGATCAGTTATGCCGCGGTGTTGAATGGCGTTCGCTCACTGGAGTGCCACACGTAGATCGGCGCAGGCATCGGCCAAGGCGAGGGCCGAGGGTTTGGCAAAGGGCGCCAAGCTGATAAAACCGTGGAACATGCCTTCGCAGCACTGCAACCGTATCGGTATGCCGGCTTTGCTTCAGCTGTGGAGCAAGTTTTAGTCTTTCTGTACCGAACAGCCAATGGCGGAATCATTCGGACAGAAAAAATTCAGAGGGCATGGAAAGAGAGACGTTTCTGGCTTTTGGAAACGCGGGAAGGAAATTACCTCGTTGGTAGTTTCAAACGCGGGGGTGGGCGACGTAGTTTTCTTGAGTTGCTTCGGTCGGTTGAACGTCTCAAATCTGATCCAAGATTGAATGCTTGATCTCTGTGGGAGTGGAGGTATGACCGCATGGCAGTTGATGCACTGGACGGCTACTCGAGCAACGAGCAATTTTGATGAGTTGCTCGAGAAGTTAATCACGACTCGTAAACCGATCTTCATTGATGGTGAGCGAAGGAGCGCTGTGCTGATCTCGATCGACGAGTGGAACGCCATTCAGGATGAGCTCCGACCCCGCGTTCAGTCAGACCTCTAAAAAATTACTTGCGACCTTTTACGGTTCAATCATCAGCGCTCCGATTTAGCCATGCGGAGCGCTCCAAACTGACTCTGTCCTGTGACCCTCGTTTTGCCAGGGGACGGCTCACAGCTGGCCCTGGCTCAGTAACCGTACTCGTTCAGCAGTTTCTGCAAAAACTCACGCCGCCGTTGGACGGTGCTCAAAATGAGATAGTCGCGATCGGTGTCTCTCGTCGACAGGTGCCCTGCGTCCACAAGGCCATCGATGTAGCCTTCGGCTCTGCCTCTTGCTTCGAGCAAGGCCTCCTTTGATGTGCTTTTGTAGATGTCTTCAGCGATGCTTCATTTAACGCCGTCCAGCCGCGTCGTCCGAAAATTTTGGAGCGTTCATTAGTGCCTGGAAATCGTTGGGTAACAAAGCGCTGAAAGTGGAAAGCAGCTCACGGCTCTACCACTGTTCGTTTGAAGAGCTATTGCGCCGTACTCGGCGGCCCTACTTTCAACTCAAGGATTCTCCGTACCTTGCTCATCAACCTGCACATTCACGATGCAAGTTGTCTTGCTCCAATGGCCGACATAACCGCGCATCCAGTTCGCCAACTGCGCCGGCTACGAGCAGTTCCCGCACTTCGACCATCGAGTCGCCGGGGATGGCAGTCAGCAGATTGTCTGAAAACTGCCGGTATTGAGTGGCATCGACCTGGCTGTAATCGGGTTCAGGAATCTCGCGTAACTGTTGGAGTAAATCCACGATCTGCTTATCGAGTTGCATGGGCGTCGTCCTCTATGTTGGCCGTTTTGAAACACTGGGCGGGTCTCTTTCAGGCGGGTCGGCGATGGTGCCGACCATCGCAGCCATGTGCGTACGATCCTCCGTAAGCTGCGTCGTTTGCTATGCCCGATGTTGCTGCGTAATGACGAGGTTTAGCAAAACGCTCCTGCGCCATATCCGAAAGGGCGAGCATAGCGAGGTAAAAAGGGGAGGGAGGACAGAGCAAGCGCTTCCGAGCTTGCTCTGTCCTGTCGGGGATCGAATTCAAACAGGCAGCGCCTTTTGCTCCGCTTTATCAGAGTCAGAAGAGCTTCGTAGTGCGTCTTCGAGGATGAGATCCGCTGCACGCCACGCCAAGGCCATCGTGGGCCCATTTGTGTTTCCGGACAGCAGCTCGGGATAGATCGAGCAGTCCATCACCCGTAGTCCCTCTACACCCTTGACTCGTAGCCTAGGGTCCACCACTGCTTGGTCGTCCACACCCATCCTGCACGTGCCACTAGCGTGGTAACCACTTTGACCGTAACGCCTGTAGGCATCGAGAATCTGTTCGTCACTCTGGGCGTTAGCCGTGTAGGACATTTCCTTGCCTACCAGGTTCTCCAGAGGCCTTTGAGTGACGAGCCGGCGAATGTAGCGAACAGACGCTACGCTCACTTGTCGATCATAGGCGGTGGCCAGGTAGTTGGGGTTGATAATCAATGGCTGATCGGGGTCCTTTGATTGGATTCTGACGCTACCCTGGCTGTCGCTTCTCAGCGGGTAGGCAAAGAATTGCATGCCCGGGGTTTTATGCATGGCGATTGCCGACGCGTCCAGGTCCAGGGAGAACGGCGCGAACATCAGCTGTGCGTCGGGCCGGTCCAAGCCAGGAAGGGTCTTCACGAAGGCGCCAAGTTGATAGGAACCTTCCGCCAGTGGGCCTCGGCGCGCCATAAGATACTTGAGCATGCTCTTTAGTAGGCCACCCCCTGAAAACGCCAGGTTCTGACTGTCCTTCAGTCGTTTCAGGTTGAACTGCAGCATGAGCAAAAAATGCTCTCGCATGTTCTCGCCAACTCCGGGGCTATTCTGAATCACGGGTATTCCAAGACTCTCCAGGTGTGCGGCGGGGCCGATGCCTGATAGTTGCAATATCTTGGGTGATTGCAGCGCTCCTGCGCTCAATATGATCTCCTTGGCCCTGAACGTTACAGTGCGGTCGCCCTGCCGACAAAGCACACCGACGGCACGTTTGCCTTCTAATACGACTCGATCGACCGAGGTGCCAGTAAGGATTGTGAGGTTTGTTCGATTGCGGATAGGGTGGAGGAACGCTCGGGATGCACTGACCCTTTCGCCATGGCGGTTGATGTTGAACGACAAATACCCTATGCCCTCCTGATCAAGCCGGTTGAGGTCATTCTTGGCCTTAAGCCCTAATAGGCGGCCCGCAGCGATCATGGCGTCGCCCAATTTGCTAGGTTTTGCCACGGTGATGTCGACCGGCCCGTCGACTCCTCGCAATTCGTCCCCTCCAAGGGCATGATTTTCAAGGCGCTTGAAGTAAGGTGCTACATCATTCCAGCTCCAGCCAAAGTTCCCCAGTTCTGCAATCCTGTCATAGTCCTGGGGCTGCCCGCGCACATACACCATCCCATTTACGGCACTGCTTCCGCCGAGCGCTTTTCCTCTCACCCAGACTTCTGGTGTCTCGCCTTTCATGCGGGTTGTGACGTAGTGCCAGGCGAACTTGGGGTTCATGAGTGTTTTGCCAAAGCCTTTTGGCATACGGAAGAGCAACCCGTCGTCAGCTGTGCCGGTTTCGATCAGCAGAACGCGATGCGCGGTGTTTTCAGATAGGCGATTGGCGAGTACACAGCCTGCCGAGCCAGCGCCGACAATGATGTAGTCATATTCAGACATGAGGTGTTCTCACAGTGCCGAGACAAGCTTATTGCTCCTGGCTCGGCAGTAGAAAATTCTTCCCGAAGGCCAGTGTGGGACTGGCTTTTGGGGGGGAGCCCGGTCAGCTGACGGTGAAGCCGCCGTCGACTGCCAGCAGTTGGCCGGTAATGTAATTTGATGCTGGGCTTGCAAGAAACAAGACTGCGGCTGCAATGTCCATCGGCACTCCGATCCGGCCCAATGGCACACGGCCGGGTTGGCCAATTGGCCCATGCGCCGGATAGTCGCCCGTTTGCGCTGCACGTGCGCCTTCAGTGTCGACACCGCCAGGCAATACAGCGTTGACGCGAATCTGGTCACCTGCGAACTCTAGCGCTGCTGTCTTGGTCAGCATATTGACCCCCGCTTTCGAGGAGGCATATTGAGCATTGTCGAAAATCACTGGGTGCAGAGAGTTCACAGATGAAATGTTGACGATCGATCCGCCATTCCCTTCAGCCTTCATTTGCTTGATGGCTTCGCGCATGCAAAGGAATACCCCCCGGGTGTTTACCTCATGCACACGATCCCACTTTTCTACGGAGATATCGAGAAACGGCTCAGTCGGAAATATTGCAGCCACGTTCACCAGAATAGCCACGTTGCCGAATGCCTTTGCTGACTCCTCGAATAGTTTCTTCACCGTTTCTGCGTTAGAGACGTCGACGGCTACGCCGATTGCGTCAGCGCCTAGCTGTTTAAGTTCTTCAGCGGTGGTGTTGGCAGCGGCGTAATTCATGTCTGCAATCACCACGCGTGCACCCACCGAGGCCAAAAGTGTGGCAACTTCCTTGCCGATGCCTCGCCCTGCACCGGTTACAATGGCTGTACGGCCTTCAAGGCCAAATAGACTGCTCAGTTGATGCTGGTTATTATTAGGCATTTTCGACTCCTGCGATGTGCTGGTATGGACCTTTTTGAATCAACTTGAGTTGTGCTGATTCATGTCCGCCGTTGTTTTTATTAGATAAAATCACACGTGTTTTTGCTGCTAAAGGACTATGCCAATCCAAAAGTCTGACAGTCGGGGAAAACCTTCTTTTTTCCTTGTTCGCCTGACTCTTCAGCTCAGTGCTTCATGGATGCTGACCTCGGGGCGGCTCGTGCGGGTGGCACGCATACGCCGACTTGGATCCTCGGGGTCATTGGGTGAGATGAATATGTACGTCTCACTAACTTCCAAGATCGTACCCACGAATGGCATATCGCCGAACTGATCAGAAACCCGGTAACTAACCGTGTCACCTACGGAAAAGGTGACTGGGTCGAAGTTGAATTTGAACGGGCACTGTTCATCTTCAGAGCTAGAGATAGATTTCATTGTCTGACTCCTGATAGTGAAAGTCGGGGAGGGCGTCGGCCAATCGAGGTTGGCGCGGTCAGCTAAGGCCGGCCACCGGAACTGCTGCACCATGAATGGCACGAGCATTTTCGGAGGCCAGAAACACGATGACATCCGCTAATGCAGCCGGTGTCACCCACCGACTGAAATCAGCGTCTGGCATGTCGGCACGATTAGCAGGCGTATCGATGATGCTCGGCAATACGCAGTTAACGTTGATGTTCTGTTCACGCAACTCGGCGGACATACTTTCGGTGAGGCGAATAACGGTTCCCTTCGCCGCGCAGTAAGCTGACTTGTTGGCGCCGCCAGCGTTGCCCGCGGTCGCTGCGATATTTATGATCTTACCGCCGCCGGCGGAAATCATCTTTGGCACGATCAATCGCGCGGTATTAATCAACGAGGTTGCATTGAGGTTCATCATTAAGTCCCACGTTTGATTGCTCAGCTGATGAACCGGCTCACCCATCGCGAAACCTCCGGCAACATTGCAAAGCACGTCGATATCCCCAAACCATTCTTCTGCGTCTTTTACAGCCTTCGCCAAAGAGGTTGTATCGAGCAGGTTTGCCGGCAGCAAAGCCTGGTTGTCATTGCTGACGCCATACGCAGTACTGAGCGCGTCTTCGTTCAGGTCTAGCAACACGAGTTTGGCGCCCTGAGCTGCAAAAGCAGCAGCCACGGCGCGCCCCAGATTTCCTGCGGCGCCAGTAATCATTACTGTCTGACTCAAATGACTCACTGCTAATCTCCTATTTGAATTTCTGACTTGCAGGGCCAATGCATGCGAATAAATTCAACGAGCACCGTGATTGATTTCGATTACTTGAACAGCCCACGATCAGTAGCGGAGGGGGCGGTGGTGAGCCCATTTTCCTGGAGCACCTCCAGTGCCGCACGGGACGCAACGCTGAATGCCGGGAATCCTGCATAGGGAATACTCTGCATGAGTGCCTCTTCGATTTCAGTCTCGGAGAGCCCGTTCGCAAGCGCAGCCCGGACATGGTTTTTGAGTTCTTCAGGTTGTCCTTGGGCAATCAGCAAGCCCAGAGTCACGAGGCTACGCGATCGATTATCAAGCCCTGGCCGCGCCCAAATATCGCCGAAAACATTTTCCAGCGCCATCGCTGCAGAACTGGCACCGAATTGACCTGATGCAGCATAAGTTTCCAATGATTCGAGAAACTGATCTCCAAGCATTTCCTTGACGACCTTACGGCCGGCTTCCTTCGCATTGTTTTCCATCAAAATATTCTCCAATTCACCTTGAGCGATACGGCATGCTATTAAGCGCTGCCAAGCCGAGCCTTACTGTTGGTGGTTTCGGCGACGCGGGCCGAATGATGTTCAATGTCGCCATTCAGCTTCTCCAGCACTTTGAGGCGTTTGAAGTAGTGGCCAATGCTGCATTCCTCGGTTATTCCCATACCGCCATGCAGTTGAATGCCCTGGGCTCCGACGAACCTGCCTGCCTCAGCTGCCACCACTTTAGCCATCGAAATAGCCGACTTGCGCATGTCAGGGGTTGCCTCAAGGAATGCGAGTCCGCGATAGAGCATCGATCGCACATCTTCGGACTTGACGAACATCTCTGCCATGCGGTGCTGTAGCGACTGGAATTTCCCAAGTGGTTGTCCGAATTGCTTACGCGTCTTGATGTATTCGGCGGTGATCTGCATTGCCGCTTCCATCGCACCAAGTGTCTCGGCGACCTGGGCGAGCGTTGCCCTGTCGATGGCATCTTCCATCACTTCCAGTGCCTTTGCGCCGAATAGAAGGAGGGCGTTTTTTTGCAATTGAACCTGGTCAAAGTTAAGATCCGCAGCACGGCTACCGTCGATCAGTGCGTAATTGTCGAGGCTTAATCCGGGCGCATTTCTTTCAACTAAAAACAGCCCAAGGTTTTCATTGTCAGGCATTCGCGCCGAGACGATGAGCACGTCGGCGGACGGCGCATCAATTGCCATCAGCTTGCTGCCGGATATGCGGTAACCCTCACTATGAATTGTCGCTTGTGTGGTTTCTACATGAGAGAGGCTGTAGCGATTACTCCTCTCTGCGTGGGCGAATGCGATCTTGAGGCTACCGTCAGCAATTTGCGGTAACAGGTCCGCACGCGCGCTGCCGTTGCCTGACTGGTCAATGATTCGGGCGCCGAGAACTGTCGTGCTGACTATTGGCTCCTGCACGAGGCCTCTACCCAGTTCCTGCATCAGGATCGTAACGTCGACAAAACTCAGGCCGAGACCACCGACATCCTCGGGCAGTCCGAGAGACAGCCAGCCCAAATCGGCGTATCGCTGCCAATTGTCTTGGCTGAACCCTTGTTCAGTTTGCAGTAACTTGCGGCGGGTCTCGAACGCGTGTTGTTCACGAACAAACCGTGCGACGCCATCTCGTAATTGTTGTTGCTCTTCGCTGAGATTAAAGTCCATGCCTAAATCCGCCTTACAAGCCAAACGCTAACTTGGCGATGATGTTCTTTTGAACTTCTTGTGCGCCGCCGTAAATAGTAGAAGCGCGGTTGAACAGGTATTGGGCCGCACGACCGGGCACATAATCAGGCCATAGGTCATGATCACCAGTGTCACTGTCATTTTCTTGCGTCAAATTGAAATACCTCAAGGATCGTAGCCCTAGCGCTTCCATCTGAAGCTCCGTCACGCGCTGTTGCATGTCAGACCCGCGAATCTTCAGGGTAGACACCACCGCATCTAGGTTGAAGGACGATTTTTCGTCGGCGAGAACCCGCAGCACCGACCATTCGAGAGCATGCAGATCCATTTCAAGTCTTGAGAGTTTTCGACTGAATTCAGGCATTTCGATCACAGGTTTTCCGTTATCGAGTTCCCGCCGGGCAATGTCCTTGACCACGTCCAACTGGCGCTTGTTGTAATAGATGAAGGAGCTGGTTGTACGCTCCTTCTCTAGCAAATATTTGGCGTAGCTCCACCCCATATTGAGGTCGCCAACCAGATTTTCTTTCGGTACCCGCACGTTATCGAGAAAGACTTCGTTGAGCTCATCGCCGCCGTCAATTTGCTCAATGGGGCGCACGGTAATACCTGGCGTACTCATATCGATAAGTAAGAACGAAATACCTTTTTGAGGCTTGTCTGCACTGGCATCAGTTCGAACCAAGAAAAATCCCCACTGGGAATACTGAGCTTCGCTAGTCCAGATCTTCTGACCATTCACCACATAGGTGTCGCCATCGAGCACAGCGGCTGTGCGCAGACTTGCCAGATCGGATCCCGCGTTGGGCTCAGAGAAACCCTGGCACCAATACACGTCACCGCTGAGCATGGGAGGAAGGTGACGTTGTTTTTGCTCCTCCGAACCAAAAGCGATGATGACGGGGGCCGCCATGTGCAAGCCCTGCCAGCCTGCATCCGGGGCATCAGCCTTATAAATTTCTTCCGTGAATATATGTTTGCGTACGGCACTCCAGTCGGAACCTCCGTACGCTAATGGCAAGTGAGGGGCGCCCCAGCCCTTTTTGTACAACGTTTTTTGCCAGTGACGAATGCCTTCGCGGGAAACGGCATTGCCTCTTCTATAAGCCTGGCGGGCGATATCCTTGGGTAGATTCTGTTGGATAAACTCACGGACCTGGGCGCGAAACGCTTCGTCTTCAGGGCTAAATTCAAAATTCATAACGCTCTGCCTTTTTAGAGGTGCTATTGGCATAGGCCAAATGGCCCGCTCGGATTCAAAGTCCTTTGAAGTCGGGCGACCTTTTTTCTCGCGCGGCAGCCCGGCCCTCAGTTGCATCCTGGCTATTGACAGCCAATGCAACAGCATTCAGTTCGAGTCCGAGAAACTCTTCGATCGAGCCGCAGTTCGCACGAAAAAGTTGTTTGGTCAGGCCGACTGAAAAGGTAGGGAGCGCTGCGAGTTCGCGCGCCAGTATCTGGGCCTGGTCTTCAAGTTCATCGTCAGGAACAACCTTGTTGACCAGGCCTAGCATGCTGGCTTCATCTGCCGATACTCGACGCCGGGAGAACACGACCTCCTTGGCTCTGAGTTGACCTATGTTTTTTGCCAGCACGTGCACGAGCCCGCCTTCTGGAACGGTGGCACGATTAAGGAAGTTGGCGCAGAACAAGGCGGTTTCTGAAGCGATGATCTGGTCGCTCGTCATCGCCAAGGACCAGCCAATACCTACTGCGTGGCCGCGGACGGCACACACTACTGGCTTGTTGAGATTGTGAAATTTGAGAAGTGTTTGCTGCCACGTGAACATCCCTTTCCTGGCATAAGACACTGACATCACTGGGGGCGCGGATGTAGCGCCTGATCCTTTGATATCAGCTCCAGCACAAAAGGACCGTCCTTGCCCGCACAGAACCACTGCCCGGATGGCCGGATTTGCCTCAATCTCATCGGCGTAATCACACAGCAGTCGTAAGCTTTCGGCGCTTAGAGCATTAAGGCTCTCGGGGCGGTTGAGGCGTACGGTCGCAACCGAGGCCTCGATTAGCAGTTCTACATCCATGATGTTGTCCTGTCTCTCTGGCGGCGGATTGGGGTGTCCAGCAAAGATGCAGAGGCATTGCAGCAGCCATCTGCGTGTCGCTTGACGTAATCCTTTGTTCTTATTTATGTGCGTTGTTCGACAATATGAACCGAAAAAATCGGTAACGTCAACATTCCGCTGCGCATTCTCACTACGCTTCCCGCCATAGCCTGTGCCTTGCCTTTCCTAGGTAGCGAAGTCGTCGCTCAGCCAATTCAATTGCGGCCGGCCTCCGTATTTCTTCGCTTCGAGGTGTCCATGCTACTGGCATCAAGGTCAGAGGCAGTGGTACATGATCGATATCAAATATCGTTTCCATATCAAAACAATATTTGTATATGTGAATGTCTATGCGCTATAACTCCGCCCAGCGAAGGTCGGTGGTGTCCCACCTGACGGGCTGCTACGAACCACCCATCCAAGGGCCTAGCTTTTTGGATTAAGTATACGCTATCGTTCACTTGATCTTGGAGCGTACTCCTAGACACTCCTGGAACGCCAATAACAAAAACAAACGAGTGGCTGTTCAAGTCATTCGGCAGAGGAGGTAGGCATGAACGCCGTGCTTCAGCTTGAAGATTTCAAAGACGACTTTGACCCGTTCACTGCTTGGGCCACCATCGGTGGTGAAGGCGCCATCATTGACCCTTATCCGGAGCTGGCGCGTTTGCGGCAAGACTCACCGGTTCAAGCTATTGACCTTCGCGCTCACTTCGGCGTGACAATCGATCAAAGCATGGAAGGGCTTAATCCTTACGTTATTTTGGGTCATAAAGAGGTGAGCGAGGTTCTCAGCAACCACGCCGACTATTCCAGCAAGATCTTTGAGCGCAATTTGGGGGAGGTTTTTGGTGCAACCATTACCGCCATGGATACGCCAGAGCATGGTCGGTACCGTCGCCTATTCCAGGCGGCGTTCACTCCAGTTCGACTAGACGCCATGCGCCTTAAGTTTCAAGGTGTCATCGATCGTCTCCTTTCAAATTTCATGCATCGCGGCAAGGCTGACCTGGTCCAGGAATTTGCATTCCACTTTCCGTTCCAATTCATCACTGATCTCATGGAATTGCCAATGGCGGATCGACCGCTGTTCCATAAGATTGCTTTCGCGCAAACAACCATCGGTTTCGCGCCCTATCACGGTCGTGAGGCCTCCCGCATTCTGGGTAACTACCTGACCCAATTATGTGAGGTGCGTCGTGAACTCAAGTCGAGCGACGATTTTGTAAGCCTCATCTGTAATGCTGAAGTAGAAAATGAGCGGCTTCCGGACGACGTGACGATCTCGTTTTTTCGCCAACTGATGAACGCGGGCGGTGACACCAGCTATCACGGCTTTAGTAATGCCCTTACAGCGCTATTCAGTAACCCAGATCAATTAGAAGCCGTTAAGAACGATCGAAGCCTTATTCCTCTGGCCATTGATGAGGCGTTGCGCTGGAATTGCCCGGTAATGATTGTCCACCGGACACCCAAACGGGACGTGGTATTGGGGGGAGTAGAAATAGAAGCCGGTGCGAATCTGATTGTTTGCCTCGGTGCCGCTAACCGCGATGAAAATGTTTTTCCGGAGCCTGATAAGTTCGATATTTTTCGGGAGCGCAAGCGTCATGTCGCTTTCGGGTTCGGGCTTCACGTATGTATTGGTCAGCATTTGGCGCGAATGGAATTGACCATGGCGCTCAATGCCCTGTTGGACAGACTGCCCAATCTACGACTCGATCCGGATTCACCCCCGCCCGTTGTCACGGGCCTAGGCATGCGCGGGGCTCACTCCGTCAACGTTGTTTGGGATCTATAGCTCCTCCAATGCTGCCGGCCCCTGCCGTAGCAACCGGATCTCAATTGTACTAATGGCATACGCGTGGTTAGTGCTGATGTCTCAGACAGGCCATACAACAACAAAAATGTGATCGCTGTGTTTGACTCGAGCGTACCTACGTCGTCAGGACACGCGAATGGAGGTTTTCATGAATGCCTTGCCAACTGTATTTGCTTTCAGTTTCGCCACAATGCTGGCTGCCGGAGTTGCTTACGGGGCCTCTCCCGAAGAAGTCAAGCAACTGGGCTCCACGCTTACCCCCTTCGGCGCAGAAGTGGCGGGGAACAAGGAAGGGACAATTCCCCCTTACGATCAGAACAAGGCCGCAATCACGCCTCCCTCTGGTTATAAACCAGGTAGCGGCGTCTACCTTAATCCTTTTGCCGATGAAAAACCGCTGTTTACCATCACCGCTGCGAACATGAGCCAGTACAAGGACAAACTTGACGAGGGAGCTCAAACGCTTCTCAAGCGTTGGCCTGACACCTATAAAATCAACGTCTATCCCACCCATCGCACCGCGGTTTACCCCAAGTGGGTATTGGACAACACACTTAAGAATGCAACAATAGCGAAATTGCTGAATGACAAAGGGGATGGCGTCGAAGGCGCATATGCGGGTGTTCCATTTCCTATTCCGAAGAACGGCTTGGAAGCCCTGTGGAATAATATTCTGTTCTGGCGCCCCGTGGCGCTCGAGGAGCTCAGCACTGGTTATCTCGTTGATTCTAACGGTCAAGTCACCAACGTTGGCACCAACTTGGGTTATTACGAAACGCAGTACTACAACAAAGATAAGGACAAGCTTGAAGGTCCGATTTACTACAAATCCCTTTTCAATACCAAAGGACCGGCTCGGCAGGCAGGTGAAGCTTCTTTGGTGCACTATTCTTTAAATTACGCGACGCAGGATCAGATTACCTGGTCCTATTCTCCTGGGCAGCGCCGAGTGAGATTGGCACCTGAGTTTAAATATGATACCCCTTCGCCTAACTATGGAGGTGGGTTGTTTTGGGATGAAATTCAGCTTTTTTCCGGAAGGCCTGATCGCTTTGACTGGAAGTTGATCGGCAAGAAGGAAATGTACATTCCTTACAATGGCTACGACGTCACGAACAGTACGTCTACGCAAGTTTTGGGTAAGCAGCATCCGAACCCGGATAGAGTACGCTGGGAACTGCATCGCGTATGGGAAGTTGATGCGACCCTCAAAGCGGGTGAGCGCCATGCATATAAAACGCGCAAAATCTACATTGATGAGGATAGCTGGAGGATTGTCGCTGCTATTGGTTACGATCAAGCAGGGCAGGTTTACCGCGTAGGGCATTCCTCACCATGGCAAGCCTACAGCCCTGAAGTTCAATGGATGTATGGGGGGTCCTTTTGGATTCAAGATCTCCAAAAGAATCAATACCTTGTTACACCCATTTACGGCGGTGAAAACGGTTTCCTGAGACCGGCCACGTTGCGAGCTTCATTCGCGACGACGCCGGGTGCTCTACAGGGCACGGGAGTTCGCTAAAGTCCGACAGTCATCTCCGTCAGTCTCTGGCGGAGATGGCTGTTTTGGTACCCTCTAGTACATCGTTAATGCCTCATACGCTTTATGCCTCTTGGCGAGTGACTTCCCACGTCATAGCGAGGCTTGGCGTGATTGGAATAGTGTCTTTTTCCGTTTTTGTGGGAGTCACGGATAAGGACACCCAAAGAGTTTCATTTAATGAAAGATTTCGATTACATCATTGTCGGCGCTGGATCGGCCGGCTGTGTGCTTGCAAATCGCCTTTCTGAAAATTCGGATACTCGCGTATTACTGATCGAGGCAGGGCCAGAGGATAGTCACGCCTTCATCCGAATGCCGAAAGGTTTCGGTAAACTACTGACTGATCCCAAACGCGCATGGTTTCTGCCAGTCGATCCTCAGGAGGGCAGCGGTCGCGTCAATGAGACCTGGATACGAGGCAAGATGCTCGGCGGATCCAGCTCTATCAATGGGATGGTGTACATGCGCGGCCATCCACAGGATTACGATGAGTGGGAGGCTAATGGTGCGACCGGCTGGGGCTGGACGACCATGCTCAAGGCTTTTCGCAGCATTGAGAATCACGCCTTGGGTGAAAGTGAGATTCGCGGCGGGCAGGGGCCATTGAAAGTTACGCCGTATGGTGAGCGCAATGCGTTGGGTGAGGCGGTGATTGCCGCTTGCGAATCGCTTGGTCTACCGCGCAAGGAAGATATCAACGAGCTTGATCACGAAGGTGTGGCCTACCTTAATTACACCATTTCAGGTGGTGTCCGACAGAGCGCTGCAAAAGCCTTTCTGTCCCCGGTACGCAAACGCGGCAACCTGACCGTGGTGACCGATACCCTGGTTCAGCGTGTACAATTTGAAGGGACCAGGGCTGTAGGGGTTGAGTGTGTCAGCGGCGGGAAAACCCTTCGTTATAATGCTCGCTATGAGGTGATCCTGAGTGCCGGCGCTCTGGAGTCCCCCCGCTTGTTGCAACTATCCGGGGTCGGTGATCGTGAGCATCTTTCTGGGCTCGGTATCGATGTTGTTGTTCACAACCCGAACGTCGGACGTAACATGCAAGAGCATTTGTTGTATGCGTTGCAAGTGCGATTGCGGCACTGGCGAGATAGCCAGAACCGGCAGTTCTCTGGTGTGCGACTCCTTAAAAATGCCTTGCAGTATTTTCTCACCAAAACTGGCGTCATGGCGCTGGGTTCTTATCAAGTGGGTGGCTTCTTCAAGAGCCAGCCGAACCTTGCTCGGCCTGATTTCCAAATAATGATGGCGCCGTACTCGCTAGAGGTTTCGGCACCCACTTATAGTTTTGAGAAGTTCCCGGGTATGCAGCTGTTTGTCTATCCCATGCGTCCACGTAGCTTGGGGAGTGTACTTATTAAGTCGGCGGACTCCAGTGTGCCCGCACAAATAAGCACCAACTATTTGACCGACCCCCATGACCGAGCAGTTTCGGTCGCTGCCTTTCGGTGCATGCGTAAGGTTATCCAGAGCTCGTCGATGAGTCATATGGTGCTCGAAGAGACTCATCCTGGACCCAGGATTCAAACTGACCAAGAAATCATCGATGAGTTTCGGCGTCGTGGACAGTCTGGATTTCACGCCAGTTCAACCTGCGCCATGGGTGCAGACGATACAGCAGTGGTTGACCCGCAGCTGCGCGTGAGGGGAGTACAAGGTCTGCGCGTTGTCGATCTCTCAGTGTTTCCAACCATGATCTCGGGTAACACAAACGGGCCAGTGATGGCGATGGCATGGCGAGCCGCTCAACTGATTCAGGAGGCCGCATCGTGAGCAAATTGGAAGAGTACTCACAACGTTTCGCTAATATTCGATTAGAGCGTACTGACGGTATCCTGCAACTGACCATGCATAGCGCTGGCGAATCTCTCAATTGGGGGGCGCTGGACGGCAGTATTCACACACAGTTAGGTGACTGTTTTCGTGAGATCGCCCGCGATCCTGAAGTACGGGTATTGATCATCACTGGCATTGGAGAGGCTTTTTGCGCGTCCATGAACCTGCAGGAAGTTCCTTCAGAGCCAATGTCTAAAGGCTGGCATCGGCTGCAGCGCGAAGGCAAGGATTTGTTGATGAACCTGCTTGATATCGAAGTTCCGGTGATAGGTGCCATTAATGGTCCAGCGTTCATTCACGCTGAAATCCCGGTGCTCTCTGACATTGTCCTGGCCAGCGATACAGCCGAATTGGCCGACATGGCGCACTTTATCTACGGAGTGGTGCCTGGGGACGGCGTGCAAGTGGTCTGGCCCATGCTGCTCGGGGCCAATCGAGGACGCTATTTCCTGCTCACTGGTCAACGGTTGACGGCCGTCGAAGCGCTATCGTTGGGGGTTGTTAGTGAGGTTCTGCCAGCCAATCAGCTATTGGCTCGTGCGTGGGAACTTGCCCGACAACTGGCGAATAAGCCGATCGAAACGCTGCGTTATACCCGCGTCGCTTTCACTCAACCTATCAAGCGTCGTTTTATGGACGAGCTTGGGTATGGTCTGGCGATGGAAGGTCTGGGAATCATTGCTGCAAATGGATGAAGGCCCTGAATAACAATGACTGGCTTGCGATTATGGTGTCATAACTCTTTACTCCTTCCTGCGGAGAATTTTGTCTTATCGACCAAAGCCAGGATTTCATTGCGGGCACGGCTAAGCCCGCGCGCCATATGTAATCCTGATATCAACCCTGTCAGTGAATATTGCGTACGAATGCTTTTTCAATAGCGTTAATGGAGTTTGGGGAGTTGGATATCAACAATCATAAAAGCTGGATAGGGCATAAAAAGAGAATGAAGGATCAGCTCACGCTGATGCCGGTAAACGCGCTAGCGGCGACGCTAAATCATGATTATGGCGCTGCCCTCTCTGGTGATTTGCTGCCTGAGCTTTGGCATTGGCTTTATTTCCTCCCTACACCTCAGTGCGCGGAAATAGGCGGGGGCGGCCTGCCTTTGCGTGGGGTTTTACCTATGATTGCGTTGCCCAACTGCATATGGGCCGGAGGTCGAATTGAATACATTCGCAGCCCTCAAGTTGGCGATGAGGTCGAGCGTGTCTCCACTATTCTTGACGTTAACCATGAAGTAGGGCAGGACGGTCAGCTGGTATTTGTGACGCTGCAGCACGAAATTTTTGATGATGGTGGGCTGCTGATCCGCGAAGAGCAGGATCTCATTTATCTTGATAATGCGAAGCTTGAGTCACCGTTATCTCGCCCGCAATCGACCGACATGGAGCCTCTGTGGACAAGAACCGTTAATCCGGATCCAGTTCTGTTGTTCCGTTATTCGGCCTTAACATTCAATGGGCATCGCATTCATTACGATCGCTCTTATGCGCAAGAAGTCGAGGGGTACCCTGGATTAGTTGTTCATGCCCACCTGATTGCGACGTTGTTGGTTGATCTGCTTCACGAGCATCTGCCCGTTGCTACGATGAAGTACTTAAGTATTCGAGTCTTACACGCACTTTATGATATCGCTCCTTTTCGATTGTGTGGTGTCCCGAGTGAGGATGGTAGGTCAGTGACTCTCTGGGCCGAAGGTCCCGACGGCAGCGTATGCATGAAGGCAACAGCCACTTTGGCCTAAGAAAAATATTTCGCTGGATCGGATCTGAATGGTCCGGCGTTAAAGAAATTAGCTCTGCGATTAAATTTATCTAATCTCTTTAGTCGACCTGGCATCTTAGGTGAGTGGTGCTGATCGAGAAAAAACGCGGGCTAACAATACGTGGTGAGCGCATATCCAAATCAATAACCGCACCTCCCTAATATAGCGTGGAGATGCGGTCGCAACCCTTAATGTTTTTGCTTGAACAAGGCGCGGAAGCAATGCAACAGAGGTTCGGTGTAACCACTGGGTTGATGAAGCCCTTCAAACACCAAGGCACAAGCAGCTTGGAACGCCAGTGAACCATCGAAGTCTTCAGACATCGGTCGATATAGCGGATCTCCGGCATTTTGCTGATCCACTACGACGGCCATGCGCTGCAGGATTTTCAGGGTCTGCTGTTGATCGATCACGCCGTGGCGCAACCAATTGGCAATGTGCTGGCTGGAGATACGCAATGTGGCGCGATCTTCCATCAGACCGACATCATGGATGTCCGGCACCTTGGAGCAGCCCACGCCTTGCTCGACCCATCGCACCACATAGCCAAGCAGTCCCTGGGCGTTGTTTTCCACTTCTTCCCGGATTTGCTTCTCCGTCCATTTGGCGTCAAACGCAACCGGCACAGTCAAAAGGGCATCGAGCAAATCCTCGCCGCCGGCTGCCAGGGCAGATCGTTCTAGTTCTTGCTGAATCACCGCTACCTTGACCTTGTGGTAGTGCAAGGCGTGCAGCGTCGCAGCAGTAGGGGACGGTACCCAGGCGGTGTTGGCGCCGGCCATCGGGTGTGCGATTTTCTGCTTGACCATAGCTTCCATCAAGTCGGGCATCGCCCACATCCCTTTGCCGATTTGTGCTCGGCCGCGCAGTCCACAGTTCAAGCCGACCAGTACATTGTTGCGCTCATAGGCTTGTATCCAGGCGGTGTTTTTCATGTCGCCTTTGCGCAGCATCGCACCCGCTTCCATAGACGTGTGGATCTCGTCGCCAGTGCGGTCAAGAAAGCCCGTATTGATAAAGGCGACACGTGTCGCAGCCGCAGCAATGCAAGCCTTTAGGTTGACGCTGGTGCGGCGCTCCTCGTCCATGATGCCCATCTTTAGCGTATCGCGGTCAAGCTGCAGCACGTCTTCGATACAGCTGAACAAGCGCTCGGCGAAGGCGACTTCAGCTGGCCCGTGCATTTTCGGTTTGACGATGTAGACGCTGCCGCTGCGCGAGTTGCCTCGGCGCTTTAAGTCGTGCAAGGCAATCAGGCTGGTGACCATGCCGTCGAGAATGCCTTCGGGAATTTCCCGGTTATTGCCATAGAGCACTGCCGGGTTAGTCATCAAGTGTCCGACGTTGCGAATGAGCAACAAGGCGCGGCCGTGCAGTTTGAAGGCTGCGCCATCGACGCCAGTGTATACACGGTCCGCGTTGAGTCGGCGGGTTACGGGTTTGCCGTTCTTCTCCAGCGTCTCCGAGAGGTTGCCCTTCATCAGCCCAAGCCAATTGCGATACACCCGTACCTTGTCGCCGGCATCGACGGCAGCAACGGAGTCTTCGCAGTCGATGATGGTCGACAATGCCGCTTCGATCATCAGGTCTTTTATTGAGGCGGCGTCGTTGCGACCGATCGGGCTGTCTGGATCGATTTGGATCTCGATGTGCAAGCCATTGTTGCGCAGAACGATGGCCTTTGGCGTAGCGGCTGCACCTTGATAACCAACCAGTTTTTCCGGCTGGCGTAGGGTGGTGTGCTGATCGTCTTTGAGCATGACTGCCAACGCACCACCTATGATGCGGTACGACGTGGCGTCGGCGTGGGAGCCCAGTTGCAATGGCAAAGCCTCATCCAGAAAGGCTTTGGCAAAGGCGACTACTTTGGCGCCACGCACCGGGTTGTAACCCGTGCCGGCTTCGGCACCGCTATCGCTGCTAATAACGTCGCTGCCGTACAGGGCATCATATAAGGAACCCCAACGCGCATTGGCTGCATTCAAGGCGTACCGTGCGTTGATGGCGGGCACAACAAGCTGAGGCCCAGCCAGCTGACTGATTTCGTTATCGACCTTGGTGGTGCTGACCTTTACTTGAGCAGGTTGTGGTAGCAGGTAGCCAACTGAAGACAGGAACGCCCGGTACGCCGGCATGTCGGTAATGGGCCCTGGATTGGCTTTATGCCAGATGTCTAATTCCAGCTGCAAACGTTCGCGTTCGGCCAACAAGGCACGGTTAGCCGGCGCCATCTCCTGGACCAGATCGGAGAACCCGCTCCAAAAGGCTTGGACGTCTATGCCAGTGCCGGGCAAGACTTCTTCATCGATAAATGTCTGCAGGACAGGTGCGACTTGCAGGCCATGAAGTTTTGCGTAATCAGTCATCTGTTGTTCTCTCAATTCAAGGCGCGGACGCCGGCCGTTGCAATCTGTGCATCCTGGTCGGCCTTTACGCCGGAAACGCCGACTGCGCCAACTACTTGCCCTTCGACAACGATGGGTACACCACCTTCCAGCGACGTCACCAATGGGGCCGAGAGGAATGCACTGCGTCCCCCATTGACCATCTCTTCGTAGCCTTTCGACTCGCGTCGACCTAGGGCCGAGGTCCGGGCTTTTTCCGTGGCGATATAGGCACCGATTGGCGCGCAACCGTCCAGGCGCTCAAGGGCCAGCGGATGACCGCCATCGTCCACCACGGCAATGCAAACATTCCATTGGTTGAGCAGTGCTTCGCTGCGCGCGGCAGAGAGGATCAGGCCGACTTCTTTCTGGCTCAATACGGCTTTGCTGTTCATGAGTTTTCCTTTGAGTGAATGGCATCCTCCACCACTTCGATCCAGTGCCGCACCGGGGTGCGGCCGGCACTGTCGAGGTGGGTTTGGCAACCGATGTTGGCGGTGGCAATGACGGCGGGTGAGCCGCTCTCCAGCGCCTTGATCTTGTTGTCACGCAGTTGACGCGAAAGCGCTGGTTGGGTGATTGAGTAGGTGCCGGCGGAACCACAGCAAAGATGGCTGTCGGGAACTGCAGTAAGATGAAATCCCAGGCGCGCCAGAACGCTCTCAACCGCGCCGCCGAGCTTGAGCGCATGTTGCAGAGTGCACGGGCAATGGAAGGCCAGGCGCTGCTCGCTGCGAGCGCTTAGCTGCTCTAGGGGCTCAACTTGCAGGACCTCGACCAGATCTTTGCTTAAGGCACTGATCCGGGCAGCCTTCTGGGCGTACACCGGATCATGTTTGAGCAGATGACCATATTCCTTGACGAAAGCACCGCAGCCGCTGGCGGTTTGGACGATCGCTTCGGCACCACTTTCGATGGCCGGCCACCAGGCGTCGATATTGCGCCGGGCGCGCTCCAGTCCCGCTTCCTGGGCGTCGAGGTGGTAGTCAACGGCGCCGCAGCATCCAGCCTGGCTGATCGGCGTAATGCTGATGCCCAAGCGATCCAGCACCCGCGCGGTAGCAGCATTGGTGTTCGGGGACAAGCTTGGCTGCACGCAGCCTTCAAGCATCAACATGTTTCTTGCAAGCTTTCGCGTTGGCCGAGGTTTCGCACTGGCAATGTGGCGCGGCAGTTTTAGCTGTACGGTTTGCGGCAGTAAGGGGCGCAGGCTTTTGCCGATATTCATCAAGGGCTTGAACAGAGTCGGGTTGGGCAATAAGGTCCGCAAACCATGGCGCAACATGCGCTCACCGGCGCTGCGCGGTACTGCCTGATCAACCACGGCACGACCAATATCCAGCAGGTTGTGATAGTTGACGCCAGACGGGCAGGTGGTTTCACAGTTTCTGCACGACAGGCAGCGGTCCAGGTGTTGCTGCGTTTTGGCCGTGACTTCATTGCCTTCCAGTACTTGCTTGATCAGGTAGATGCGCCCGCGCGGGCCATCCAATTCATCACCCAATATTTGGTAGGTCGGGCAGGTAGCATTGCAGAAGCCGCAATGCACGCAGCTGCGCAGGATGCTTTCGGCTTCTTCGGCGCGCTCCAGGCGTTGGGCTTTTTCGCTCAAGGTGGTTTGCATGATCAGATCTCTGCGTACATTCGGCCTGGATTAAAAATCCCTTGCGGGTCCAGTTGTGACTTGAGCGATTGCTGGTAGCGCAACAGCGTAACCGCCAGTGGTTGGAACGGCTGCTCGACGTTTGCATGACAGGTGGCATGCCCACCGGCTTGCCTGGCAATGGCTCGGATGATTTCGACCGCGGCGCTGGATTTCAGCCAGCGCTGGGCGCCGCCCCAATCGATCAATTGCTCGCCCGGCAGGCTCAATGGGCCTGTATTGGTCGGTAGTGATAGGCGCCACAGTGGACGCTCATCGGCAAAAAAAGCCAAGCGTTGGGCATTCAATTCGCGCCAGTACGCGGCGTCGAGACGTTCGCCACCCAAACGATCATGAGCCGCCATAACTGAACCTTCGCCACCCTCCAGGCGCAGGTGCAAGCGCTGCCCGTCATGACTGGCCGCGCTGATCGGGACGGGCTGTTGCCCCCATTCCGCGAGTTTCAGCAGGGCTTGCTCGACGCTCATTTCTAAGACGATGCTGAGGCTTTGGCGGGGCTTAGGCAGCACCTTGAGGGACACTTCGGTCAGCAGCCCCAGGCAACCGAAACTGCCAGCCATCAGACGCGACAAATCGTAGCCTGCGACGTTCTTCATCACTTCGCCACCGAAACGCAGATGCTTGCCATGGCCGGTGATCACGCGGGTTCCTAGCACGTAGTCGCGCACTGAACCGGCCCATGGTCTGCGTGGTCCCGACAGGCCGGCAGCGACCATCCCGCCCACGGTGGCCCCGTCTTCGCTGTGCGGCGGCTCGCATGGCAACATTTGCCCAGCGGCGTCCAGTGTCGCGTTCAACTCAGCCAACGGCGTGCCGGCGCGTGCCGTGATCACCAGCTCTGTAGGGTCGTAGGTGACGATGCCGCGATGCGCACAAGTATCGAGCAGTTGACCGCGCACCTCGCGACCCAGATGAGCCTTGCTACCACCTCCCTGGATGCGCAACGGAACATGGCTGCGCAGGGCATGCTCAACCTGTTGCAACAGCTCAGCGCCAGCGTCGTTGGAATGTTGGCCAAGCATTAGAAACGCTCCAGTTCAGGGAAGGGCAGTTTCCCCATATGCACATGCATGGCGCCAAACTCGGCGCAACGATGCAGGGTGGGAATGTTCTTGCCGGGGTTGAGCAGGCCGCTGGGGTCAAATGCTGCCTTGACCGCATGGAACAGGGTCAATTCGTCGCTGCTGAACTGGGCACACATCTGGTTGATTTTCTCCCGGCCCACACCATGTTCGCCCGTGATGCTGCCACCGACCTTCACGCACAGCTCGAGGATCTTGCCGCCCAGGGCTTCAGCGCGGTCCAGTTCTCCGGGGGTGTTGGCATCGAACAGAATCAGTGGATGCATGTTTCCATCGCCTGCGTGAAAGACGTTGGCGACGCGCAGGTTGTATTCAGCGGACAGCTCGGCGATTGCCCGCAGAACACCAGGCAGTTCGCGGCGCGGTATGGTGCCATCCATGCAGTAGTAATCCGGCGAGAGGCGCCCGACAGCAGGAAAGGCATTCTTGCGTCCGGCCCAAAAACGTACGCGTTCGGCTTCGTCTTTAGCTTGGCGTACTTCCGAGGCACCGGCTTGCTCTAGCACCTGTCGGACACGCTCGCAGTCGTCGTCGACATCGGCTTCGACGCCGTCGAGTTCACACAGTAGGATGGCTTCAGCGTCGACTGGATAACCTGCGTGGATGAAATCCTCGGCGGCACGGATCGCCAGGTTGTCCATCATCTCAAGGCCTCCGGGGATGATGCCGGCAGCAATGATATCGCCTACTGCCCGACCGGCTTTTTCCACTGAGTCGAATGCTGCCAGCAGCACCTTGGCCGATTGTGGTTTGGGCAGCAGCTTGACGGTCACCTCGGTGATCACCCCAAGCATGCCTTCGGAACCTGTGAACAGTGCCAGCAGGTCAAAGCCGGGAGAATCGAGGGCGTCGGAACCCAGAGTCAGTCGCTCGCCATCGACAGTGAGCATTTCCACTTTCAGCAGGTTGTGCACGGTCAGGCCATATTTCAGGCAGTGCACACCGCCAGCGTTTTCCGCCACGTTGCCGCCGATAGAGCAGGCTATTTGCGAGGAGGGATCTGGTGCGTAATACAAACCATAAGGGGCGGCAGCCTGAGAAATCGCCAGGTTACGCACCCCTGGTTGTACGCGGGCAAAACGCCCGGCGGGATCGATTTCTAGGATTTTGTTGAAGCGCGCCATAACCAGCAGTACACCTTTTTCCAGTGGCAGTGCACCGCCGGACAGACCTGTGCCGGCGCCGCGTGGGACCACTGGGACACACTGTTGATGGCAGACTTTCAGAACAGTCTCGACCTGTTCGATCTCGCGAGGCAGAACCACCAGCATCGGTGTAGTGCGGTAGGCGGATAGACCATCACATTCATAAGGCCTGAGTTCTTCATTGCTGTGAAGAATTTCCAAGTCCGGCATTTGCTCACGCAATGCTTGTAAAAGTACGTGTTTTTCAATGAGCGGTAGCGCGCCGTCAACGCGTTCATCATAAAGAATATTCATATCTGGGCAGGCAACCCTTGCTTGTTGTTGTGACCGACCAGCCCAGAAACAACCCCGCTGGTTTCAGCGTCCATCACGGTAATTCCCGCTTCGTTGGTCATTGTGATTTGAGCCGTGGCCCGGCCCTGTTCGTCCAAAGTTGTGATCACCCAATGGCAGGTAATCGTGTCACCGGAATGGACTGGTTTAGTAACGGTGTAAGTAATGCCGGCACTCATCCAGCCAATTTTTCTGCTGATTTCGGTTACCAGGCTGGCCATCAAAAGTTCCTGTGATACGGCCGCCTTGAGAGGGCCAGCCTCGGCATAGCACGCATCGAAATGTACCAACTGGTAGTCCCTTGAGAGTCTCGCGAAAAGCTGGACGTCCTCAATGTTGTAACGGCGAGACGCCGTGAAGCTATCACCTGCTTGAAACCGCACCGCGTCGAATCGTTTGAGGCGGATCATCGAAAAATCCTTTGCATGGTTTCAGTGCCTACAGGCGACTGCTCCGACTTCTCGCCAGCGCGCTGCTTGCCAATAATGGGCAGTGGATTTCGCCCGTTCAGATCGCTTTACATAAGTAACACAGGCTCAGTTAATTGCCTTGGTCGCGCTAACCCCTGAGGTGTGAAGGAGATCGACAATCAGTGCTTTTTCAAAGAGTGGTAGGCCCTGAGATGGCTCATAAGTTTTTTGCCGGGAAGGTCTTGCCGTGCGCACGTGGCTGGCCATCAAGCATTCTCGGGGTGAGCCCATCAGGTGCCTCCTCGAGGGCTATGAGCGACCCTTTTACTATAGCTGTATTTTTTGATAAAAATAACACAATGTCAGTTAATGGCATCTTAAATGTTGACTTTTTTACCGGCTGGAACAAGATTGGAGTGGCGGATCACTTCGCCCTTTAACCCGTAATCGCCTATTAGAGAACGCACATGAAAATCCTGGTCCCTCTCAAGCGGGTGGTCGACTACAACGTCAAGGTTCGCGTCAAGGCGGACAATTCCGGCGTCGACCTCGCTAACGTCAAGATGTCGATGAACCCCTTCTGCGAAATCGCTGTTGAAGAAGCCGTACGTCTGAAAGAAAAAGGTGTTGCGACTGAAGTCGTCGTCGTCTCTGTCGGCCCGTCCACCGCTCAAGAGCAACTGCGCACCGCGCTGGCTCTGGGTGCCGACCGTGCCATCCTCGTCGAATCCGCTGAAGATCTGACTTCGCTGGCCGTTGCCAAACTGTTGAAAGCTGTTGTCGACAAGGAGCAGCCTCAACTGGTGATCCTTGGCAAACAAGCCATCGACAGCGACAACAACCAGACTGGCCAGATGCTCGCGGCATTGAGCGGCTACGGTCAGGGCACATTCGCTTCGAAAGTCGAAATCAGCGGCGACAGCGTTGCCGTGACTCGCGAAATCGACGGCGGCGCGCAGACTGTTTCCCTCAAACTGCCGGCCATCGTCACCACCGACCTTCGTTTGAACGAGCCGCGTTATGCGTCCCTGCCAAACATCATGAAAGCCAAGAAGAAGCCTCTCGAAGTGCTGACTCCGGACGCTTTGGGCGTTTCCACCGCCTCTACGAACAAGATCGTGAAAGTCGAAGCGCCTGCGGCACGCAGCGCGGGTATCAAGGTCAAGTCGGTGGCTGAACTGGTCGAGAAACTGAAAAACGAGGCGAAGGTAATCTAAATGACTATCTTGGTTATTGCTGAACACGACAACAAAGTGTTGGCCTCTGCCACGCTGAACACCGTTGCTGCTGCTGCCAAAATCGGTGGCGACATCCACGTTTTGGTTGCAGGCCTGGGTGTTGGTGCCGTGGCTGAAGCCGCTGCGCAAGTGGCTGGCGTGGCTAAAGTGCTGGTGGCCGACAACGCCGCTTATGCACACCAGCTTCCAGAAAATGTTGCACCGCTAGTGGCTAGCTTGGTGATCGAACAACACGCGATTTACAGCCATGTCCTAGCCTCGGCCACTTCCAACGGAAAAAACATTCTGCCGCGCGTTGCCGCTGCCCTGGACGTTGATCAGATCTCCGAGATCATCTCGGTCGAAAGCGCTGACACCTTCAAGCGTCCGATCTACGCCGGTAACGCCATCGCTACTGTTCAATCGAGCGCTGCCGTGAAAGTGATCACCGTGCGTGCCACCGGCTTCGACCCGGTTGCCGCTGAAGGTGGTACAGCTGCCGTTGAACAGGTTGCTGCTGCTCACGACGCTGAAATCTCCAAATTCGTCGGCGAAGAACTGGCCAAGTCCGATCGTCCGGAACTGACCGCTGCCAAGATCGTCGTTTCCGGCGGCCGTGGCATGCAGAACGGCGACAACTTCAAACACCTTTACGCCCTTGCCGACAAGCTGGGCGCCGGCGTGGGTGCATCGCGCGCCGCGGTCGACGCAGGTTTCGTACCGAATGACATGCAGGTCGGTCAGACCGGCAAGATCGTTGCTCCTCAGTTGTATATCGCCGTCGGTATCTCTGGCGCGATCCAGCACCTGGCCGGCATGAAAGACTCCAAAGTGATCGTTGCGATCAACAAGGACGAAGAAGCGCCGATCTTCCAGGTAGCCGATTACGGCCTGGTCGCTGATCTGTTTGAAGCGGTGCCGGAATTCGACCAACTCATCTGATCAATCTTGCAGCAAGGTGAGTGTTTGCTCGCCTTGCTGATCGTCGAAGGAGTCATCATGCGTTACAAGTTATTGGGGAACTCCGGCTTACGGGTATCGGAGCTATGTCTCTGAATCATGACGTTTGGCAACAAAGAATGGGGGACGAATGAGGCAGATGCAGCGAACCTCTATTCGCACTATCGCGATAGAGGTGGCAACTTTCTCGATACGGCCAATGAAATTTACACTGGGGGTGCCAGCGAGGAAATACTCGGTCGGTTGCTTCAGGGGCATCGAGATAAGATGGTGGTTACCACCAAATATGCTCTGCCCCCCCCCCCCCCGGTGGCCAAGACGTTAATGCCGGCGGCACCCATCGTAAAAGCTTGCAT